>JAQVEQ010000106.1 GCA_028697875.1 Novosphingobium sp.
AGCCATTGCCGCGCCGACATGTCCGCCTCGCTGAACCCCTGCCGGTAGACCCCCCGGTCTTCCTCGTTGAAACCGAACCGGGATATTTCGGTGATGTCGCGTTCGACACGTTCCACGTTCACTCGGGCGATGGCGGTCTGGGGCACGAGGTCTCCTGCTGTTGCTCGCGGCCAGCATAGCCTCGATGTTTTCGAAGGGACAAGGCGTGCGTCCGGCAAAAGCAACCGGACGATCGCCATCGGGGGGCGGCTAGCGACCGGCCAGCCGCTTGAGCTTGGCGAGCGAGACATCCGCGCCTTCGTCGTACTCGATGACGGACTGGAGCTTCCCGGCCCGATCCATCAGATAGACTCCGGCGGTGTGGTCGATGGTGTAATCTCCGCCTTCGACCGGCACTTTCCGGTAATAGACGCGATAGGCCTTCACGATCTGCGCCAGTTGCCCGGCAGTGCCGGTCAGGCCGATGATCGGCGTGCCGAACAGGCCGACGTAACGGCCAACGTCTTGCGGCGTATCGTGGCCGGGGTCCACCGAAACGAAAACGATGGCGAACCGGTCGCCGTCCGCTCCCATTCGCTTGCGCAGTTGCGCCAGGCGCGAAAGGGTCGTCGGGCAGACGTCCGGACAGCGGGTGAAGCCGAAAAAGATCGCGAACGGTTTGCCCGCCAGAGTCTTGTCGGTGACGGTCGAGCCATCGGGTGCGGTCAGTTCGAACGGACCGCCCAACGCATCGGGATAACCGGCCGGCTGCTGGTCCCGGTGCCCGCCGCCGCCCAGCCAGGCCAGCAGCGCGATGCCCGCCACGAGTGCGATTGCCAGAATGGCGATCAGGCGGAAGGTCCGCAGACCTTCCGCCGAACCCTCGGTCTCTTCCTCGATATCGGGGTAAGGATCAGTCACCGGCCGCCTCCGCCGGGCCTGCGGTGCCGACCGGTTGCACATCGAGTTCGACCGGGATGCTACCCGCGTTCTCGAATTGCAGTGTCAGCGGCACTTTCTCACCTCGCCTGAGCGGCTGCTTGAGCTGCATCAGCATGATGTGAAAGCTTCCGGGCTTGAGCGTAACCGTCTGTCCCGCGGGGATTTCCAGCCCATCCTCCAACTGCCGCATACGCATCACGCCGCCCGCCATGTCGACGGTATGGACCTGCACGTCGGCGGCCACCGGAGTCGATCCGCCGACAAGCCGGTCGGCCGTCTGGCCAGTGTTGGAGATGGACAGGAAAGCTCCCCCGGCATCCTGCCCCTGGGCGGTCTCCCGCGACCAGGGCCGGGTCACCGCGATCATGGCGGTCTCGGCCTCCGTTCCGGCCGGAGCATCGGGAGAGGAAGCGGAATTGCAGGAGGCGAGCAGCGCGGTACCGGACAAGGCAGCAGCAAGGAACATGCGGGCAATCATCGGATGGTCTCCATTATTCGGGGATCGCCGGACAAGCGGAAACGCCGGTTCCGGCGGATGGGAGCGCGCCACGAAGGCGCGGCGATCAAGCGGGCGCTTTCGTCAATTGGCCGAGCTGCCTGGCAATCAGCGGCGCGATGGCACGCTTTTCTTCCAGGCTGAGGCAATGGCCGATTTCGATCTTCTGCCGCTGGCTCTCCAGAAACAGGCGCAGCCGCAAGGGCGAGCCAGCGTCTTCGACCAGCACGGTCGAACGGGCGGGCAGGTCGATCGTATCGCTGCGGTCGCTGCGATAACGCAAGCGGTCCTTCTCGATCGCCAGCCATTCGGTGGCGGGCTTCGATCGCTTGTGCCATTCAATCGCCCCGGCCAGCAATGCCATCGTGGCGATCGAAAAGACCGGCAGGAGCAATTCCCCGCTGAAAGCCGGCAGGATCGCCGTCGCCACGAACAGCACGATGAGCGCGGTGAACGTCACCCGCGCCTCCTGGGACAGATGGGAACGGTTCTCCTGCAAACGCAGCAGCAGGCAGCCGTCCCGGACATGCATGGCGGATTCCACCGCCAGTGGCCGCCCATCCGGGCAGCTATGAATCGAAAACATGGGAAAAACTCCGACAGCCCGGTTCGCGCGGCGAACGCGCGCAGCCGGGATTGGCCGACAGATCAGGTCAGATTGTCAGGCTGCTGCCGGTGGTCCGCGCAAGGGCGGACGGAGATAGAGGATGGGGCGGAACGGCAGGCGCGGCGCCGGCGCAAGGCCCAGCACCAGGATAAAGGCGAAAGCCAGCGCCAGCAGGATCGCGTCGGCCCCGCCAACGGCCACCTTGGTCAGGCCGGTAAAGGCACAGTGCCCGTCCTTCTTCGCTCCGTCGGAATGCCGGCGGTCCTGATCCTCCCTGGAAGGAATGACCAGGTTCACAGTCTTGAGGCCGCTCGTGCTTTCCGAACAGACGGTCACGGTCAGTACCGTGTCCGCCGAACTCGAAACCATGAAGCCGGCCGGGATCAAAGCCTTGAGGCACAGCGCCACGACCAGAAGCGCCATCGCCAGATGGCGGCGCTCTCGAATCAAGGCACGCAAGTGATCCATCGGCCTGGGCCAATAAGCGCAATCATGGCCATTGTCAGCAACTGCTTAAGCCGCAGCCGGCGGCACTACCGGAGCAAACGCACCTGATGACAGAATTGGATAATATCGGCGTTTGCCACGAGGCGATGCAGTGCTGGTCGAACCGTCCGGCCCGATTTTCCCGGCCTCAGCCGCCGGAGCGATGCTGCTGGTGGTCGCCGACAGCCTCGCGGCGAACGGCAGGTGGTGCTGATCGCCCGTGCCTTGGCGCAAGGCGCGCAACTGCTCCTGCCGGACGAGCCCATATCCGCGCTGGACTATGTTCGCCTGACGGCGCGGCTGGAAGATCTGGCGGCCAGGGCATCGACATCCTGATGACGACGCATCACCCCGACCATGCAGGCGCGTCTGCCATCGCGCGGCACTGCTCGACCAGGGCAGGATCATTGCCGACGGCCCTCCCCCGGAAGTTATCACCCCCGCCAGCCTTGCTGCCCTCTAAGATCTGGACATGTCTGTCAGCTTTCCTGCGTAGGGATTGTCGGGACTCTGCCGAACCACCGGCGAACTTGCGCCGGCAAGGTACATTCCAGCCTGCCCGCTGCCGCACATCCCTCCACGACAGGCACAAGCACAGCGGCAAACGGCCATGGCACGGTTTTTGCGTTGCTGCGTGTTTTGACAGGAATGGAACAGGTCAATGCAGCGCAAACCCGACAGCCACGATTACCTTGCCCTTTTCGGCCAGTACAAGATGAATTTCGGGGATGTTTACATGGCCCCCGAAAACGAGCGGTTCAGGCTGCTGTTCGACCAGATTTGCCGGATGCTTGTACAGCCTTCCCCATGCAATCTCAGCCTGCCCGAGCAGTTCCGCACAACCGCCTTCCGCTACCTCGAAGGCGATGCACGCACGGTTGCCCATATGAAAATCGCCGAAAACCGCCATTTCATGTTGAGCGATCTGTTCGACTATATCCATCTCGTCAGGACGATGGGAGGTTCCTGGAATTAACCCACGCGGAAGCGGCGCCGGCTCATTCCCGACGTGCACACGCATTACAGAGCATCGCGAAGTTCCTCTGCCATGACGGCGACGAAAGCGCTTTTTTCCGCCGGATCGAACGTTTCGGCGTTGGCGATCATGGCGCACACCCGGTCGAGCTGCAGCAGCAGGATCTGCATGCGGGCGCGTTGCAGAACCGCTTCAGGGGCATTGCCCATCGCCGCTGCGAAGCTCGCAATGCCCTTCGCGGCAAGGCGTGCGATCAGTGCGTCGCGATCGTCGGCAGTGCGCTTGCGGAAGCTTTCCTCGAAAATGGCGAGCTGGTCGACCAGCGGGGTGACGAAACCATGCGCGGAATAGAGCCCGGCCAGTTCCTCGACCCAGTCCCGCAGCGCTTCCAGCGGCCAGCTGCGGCGCGAAGCCAACTTGTCGAAATGGCTTATCCAGTCGTCGGCGATTGCGTCGTACATCGCGATGGCCAACGCCAGCTTCGATGCGAAATGGTCGTAGAATGTCGCGCGGCTGACCCCCGCCGCTGCCAGCAGATCCTCCACCGTCGCGTGGACATAGGTCTTTGCCGAAAACACATCCGCGGCGGCGGCCAGAATCGTTTCGCGCGTACGTCTGCGCTGCCGCTCCTGATCGGCGCTACGGCCCGGCGGCCGGCCGCGCCGTGTAGCCGGTTTGCCCGGCGAAGGTTCCGATGTCCGCGCGTCCTGCATCCTCATCCCTTGCCTTGCATGCCCGCCGGGAGCACGGGCAGCCAGATTTCGCGCCTGAATGCACCGGCACATCTGGACAATCCCCGCCGCAAACCGCAAAAGCCCATTTAGACCATACACAACGTATGGCATAATTTGGAGAGGGCGGCCATGGGCCACTATGACTATGTGATTGTCGGGGCAGGCTCCGCCGGCTGCGTACTCGCCAACCGCCTGAGCGCCGATCCATCGAAAAAGGTGCTGTTGCTGGAAGCCGGTCCGCCGGACCGCCACCCTTTCATCAAGATGCCGGCAGGCATGCTGGAGCTTTTCAAGACCGGCAGGCACCACTGGCACTTCACGACCGTGCCGCAGAAGCACCTGAACAACCGCGAGATACTGCTTTACACGGGCAAGACGCTGGGCGGCTCCAGCAGCGTCAATGCGATGCTCTACATCCGCGGCGCGAAAAAGGATTACGACGATTGGGCGGCGGCCGGCAACGAAGGCTGGGCCTACGACGATCTCCTGCCCTATTTCCGCTCGACCATGCACCAGACACGCGGGGAAAGCGCCTCGCATGGCGTCGATGGCGAACTCTGGGTATCGGATGCGCCGGACCTGCCCAATCACGTACTCCTGCGCTGCTACATGGCCGCGGCCCAGGCCCATGGCATCCCTTTGACGGATGACTTCTGCACCGGCGATCCAGAAGGTGCCGGGTGGACCCAGGCCACGATCAAGAACGGCAATCGCTGCTCGAGCTCGGAAGCCTTCCTCCGCCCGGTGCGGCACCGCAAGAACCTCAAGGTCCTGACCGGCGCACTGGCCCTGCAACTGGACATCGCCAACGGCCGGGCCAAAGCCGTAGCCTACCGCCACAAGGGCAAGGATCACGTCGCCGCGGGCAACGAGATCATTCTCTGCGCGGGCGCGCTCAAGACGCCTCAGCTTCTGCAAGTGTCCGGCATCGGCGACACACCCGACCTGGAGCGGGCCGGCATCAAGGTGAAACACCACCTGCCCGGCGTCGGCGCCAATCTCCACGATCACCCGTCGGTGCTCATCAAGTACAACACCGACAGGCCGATCACTTTCAGCGGCATGTCGTTCCTCGATCGCGCCAGGATATTCCTGCAGTGGGCCTTCCTGCGCAAGGGCTACGGCGCGTGGCATAATTTCGACGGGAACATCTTCACCCGTTCCCGGCCGGGCCTGGATGCTCCCGACCTGCAACTCCAGTTCGTACCACTGATGTCTGACGGGCTCGATGGCGGGGATACCAATGTTCACGGCCTGTCGATCACCATGTGCTGCATCACTCCCGAAAGCCGCGGCACGATCCGCCCGCGCACCGCATCGGCGCTGGACGAACCCGAGATCGATCTCAACTTCATGGAAAAACGCGCCGACATGGAAACCCTGATAAACGGCGTGAAGCTGGGCCGCAGCATCATGACCAGCGATGTCTGGCGGGACGACAAGGGGCCGCTCGTCGGCTCCGAGCGCGCGCCCGGCATCGCGGTCAGCAGCGACGAGCAGATCGAAGAATTCCTGCGTCAGGCCGTTACGACGGACTTCCACTACGCCGGGACATGCCGCCTCGGCCGGGATCCCATGGGCGTCGTCGCCCCCAACCTGCGCGTCCACGGCATCGAAGGATTGACCATCGCCGATGCCTCGGTGATGCCGACACCGTTGCGTGGCAACACCAATGCGCCGTGCATCGCCATCGGCGCCAAGGCGGCTGACACGTTGCGAGCCTCGGCCTGACGGCACCAGTAGCGCCGCTTTGGCACCACCACGGGATTACCGGCGTTTCAGCAAATGCGCGGCAGTTGCTCGCAAGTCAGCAGGTCCAGGGCATAGGCGCTGCCCAGCGTCTGCAAGACGACACCCCCCCGATCGTTAGCCGCCTCGACCGTGCCGATGATCGCCGCGCTTTCGTGATAGCCGCGCAGGATGGCAAGCGTGCGCTCCGCCGACCGGGCCGGGACCAGTGCCACGAAACGGCCTTCATTCGCCACATAAAGCGGATCGAGCCCCAGGATCTCGCACGCCCCGCGTACCGGTTCCGAAACCGGGATCGTGGATTGTTCCAGCCGCATGGCAAGGCTGGCGGTCCTGGCGATTTCTATCAGTGCGGTTGCCAGCCCGCCGCGCGTCAGGTCGCGCAGGCAATGCACTTCCACGCCCTCTTCCAGCAAGTGCAGCACCGCCTCGGCCAGCGGCGCGCAATCGCTGGCGATGGGCGGCTCGAAGCCCAGCCCCTCGCGCACGGCCATCACCGCCATGCCATGGCGGCCGATATCGCCGCTCAGCACAATCGCGTCTCCGGGGCATACACTGCGCGGTGCGATGGGATCGCGCGCCACGACCGCGCCGACGCCCGAGCTGGCGATATAAAGCCCGTCCCCCTTGCCGCGCTGCACCACCTTGGTATCGCCAGCCACCAGCCGCACACCCGCCGCCTGCGCAGCGTCGCGCATCGACCTCGCGATGCGTTCCAGATCGTCGAGCGCAAAGCCCTCCTCGATCACGAAGCCGGCACTCAGCGCGATCGGCCGGGCACCGCACATGGCGAGATCGTTCACGGTGCCGTTGACGGCCAATGTGCCGATGTCCCCGCCAGGGAAGAACAACGGCTGCACCACATAGCTGTCGGTCGTGAAAGCCAGCCGGGCACCGCCGATGTCCAGCACCGCGCCGTCATGGGTGAGATCGTCGGCAGACTGGGCGAAAGCAGGACGGAAGATACCGTCGATCAGGCGCTGGGTCAGCAGCCCGCCGCCGCCATGGGCAAGCTCGATACGCTCGCCGCCCATGCCGGGCACGGGACAGGAAAGAGAGAACGGAGAATTTTCGCTCATGCGGCGGCGTCCTGTGCCGCATGGGGGCGGCGATAACGGTAATAGGCGGCGCAAGCCCCTTCGGAAGAAACCATGGTCGCCCCCAACGGGTGCTCGGGCGTGCAGGCCTTGCCGAAAGCCGGACAGTCGCAAGGTTTGCGCACGCCGCGCAGCACTTCGCCGCTGATGCATTCGCTTTGCCGCTCGGGCTGCACCACGACGCCGGGAAAGCGGCGCAGGGCATCGAACCGGGCATAGTCCGGTGCCAGGCCAAGCCCGCTATCCGCGATCTCGCCCATACCGCGCCACTGCTGCGCCTGTACCCGGAACACCCGCTCCACGGCGGCGCGCGCGGCGGCATTGCCTTCCGGGCGGACCGTGCGGCTGTACTGGTTTTCCACCTCCGCCCGGCCTTCCTCCAGCTGACAAAGGCACATGTGGATGCCTTGCAGCAGGTCGAGCGGTTCGAAGCCGGTGACGACGATGGGGATGCCGAAGCGCCGCGCAATCGGCGCATAATCGCGATAGCCGGTGACAGTGCAAACATGGCCTGCGGCGAGAAACCCCTGCACCCCGTTCGCCGGATCGCCGAGCAGCGCTTCCATTGCGGGCGGCACCAGCACATGGCTGACCAGCAGCGAGAAATTGGCGAGCCCTTCGCGCTCGGCCTGCAGCACTGCCATGGCCGTGGCAGGCGCGGTGGTTTCGAAGCCGATGGCGAAGAACACGACCTCGCGATCCGGATTGTCCCGCGCGATCGCCAGCGCGTCGAGCGGCGAATAGACCATGCGGACATCCGCGCCCCGGCCCCGGGCTGCCAGCAGGCTGCCGTGTTCGCCGGGAACGCGCAGCATGTCGCCGAAAGAGCAGAAGATCGCGTTCGAGCGGCTGGAAATGGCGGCGGCGGCATCGATCATGCCCGGCGGCGTGACGCAGACGGGGCAGCCTGGACCATGCAGCAGGGTAACGCCATCGGGCAGCATGCGGTCGATGCCATGGCGAACGATGGCATGGGTCTGCCCGCCGCAGATTTCCATGATCGTCCAGGGTCGCGTGACGATGCGGGTAATGGCATCGGCGATCGCGCGGGCGGCGGCAGGATCGCGGAATTCGTCGACGAATTTCATTATTCGTCCTCCTCCACGAGTTCCTCCAGATAAGCCAGCGTGCGCAGCGCCTCGGCCTCGTCGATCACGGCAATGGCAAAGCCGGCGTGGACCAGCAGATAATCGCCGACAAGGGCTTCTGGCACATAGGCAAGGTTCACCCGCTTCACCACGCCGGCAAAACCGACGCGGCCTTCGCGGGTCAGCGGATCGTCGCCTTCGATGCTCAGGAGTTCGCCGGGAACGGCAAGGCACATGGGCCTTTCTCCTCGATCATGCCGCGCGCGGCGAAAGCGGCCTGCCCGGCCGCCAGCCCGCCGTCATTGGGGGGCACGCGGCGATGGCGAAAGACACGGAAACCGGCCATGGCCAGGCGTTCCGTCGCCCGTTCGGCCAGCAGCGCATTCTGGAAACAACCACCGGTCAGCACAACGTTTTCGATCCCCACCTGTCGAACGACCGCCACCATGGCCATGGCGAGCCAATCGTGAAACCCCGCGGCCAGTTCCTCCGGCCCGGTACCGGCATGCAACGCGCGGACCGCCTCTTCCAGCATCGCTCGCCAATCGACCAGCCATGCTTCCCCGTTCTCGGTCAAGTCCGGTGGCGGCAGAGCGAAGCTTTTCGCGACTCTCCCGGCGGCGAATTCCACTGCCATGGCCGCCTCGCCTTCAAAGCCGATATGCGAACACAGGCCGAGGATGGCGGCAATGGCGTCGAACAAGCGCCCCGCGCTCGATGTCGGCGGGCTGTTGAGACCCTGCGCCAGCATGGTTTGCAGGAGAACGCGTTCTTGCGGCGCAAAGGCTGCCACGGGCGCAAGCCCATCCAGCGCCCACAGCGCCTCGCCATGAACCGCGTATAACGCACCCAGCGCACAGCGGCGTGGATCGCGTACGGCCGCCTCGCCACCGGGCAAACGAAAAGGCAGCAGATGCGCGGCGCGGCGATAGCGGTTTCCATCCAGCGTCAGGAACTCCCCACCCCACACGGTCCCGTCCCCGCCCCAGCCGGTACCGTCCCAAGCGATGCCCAGCACCGGACCATCGAGCCCGTTGTCGATCATGCCTGCCAGCACATGCGCCAGATGATGCGGCGCCTTGTGGACCGGCAGGCCCATGGCTTCGGCCGCATGGGTGGAGGGGTAATCGGGATGAGCATCGCAAGCCGCCTGTGCCTGCCCCATGCCCGTGAAGCTCCACGCAAAAACAACGCAAAACGCCACCCACAAGCCGAATATTTTTCTTCCCTGTCCCATCTGTATGCTCCTCGTCCCGTGCTCGCTCGTGTTTTTGCGCATCTTGCCAGGGAGTATATGACAGGCAATGCGCAAAGTGCCAGTCCAAAAGCAGGTCGGATATTTCCATGGAAAACTTGACGAGCAATATTATTTTGATGTTCAATGGTTTTACTTGCAATGATCGAGGTTTGGGACGGCATCCGAACAGGTGGAGCTATGGCAACGGCTTACAAAGGCACTGATGATGAAACGGTCGCGCTGGATGCGTACACCAAGCTCATGCGCGCCACGGCTGCGGCCACGGCCCGAATTCACGGGCACCTGGCGGATGAGGACCTGACACAGAGCCAGTTCGGAGTCCTGGAAATGCTTTTCCACCTGGGACCGCTCTCCCAGGGAAGCATCGGACAAAAGCTCCTCAAGAGCGGAGGCAACGTCACACTGGTCCTCGATAATCTCCAAAAGCGCGGACTGGTCCGGCGCGAAAGGAATG
>JAQVEQ010000107.1 GCA_028697875.1 Novosphingobium sp.
ACAAATCCCGCAAATCCGCCGAATATGGCCTCATCCATGCTGGCCTCCAAACCAGTAGCCAGCTTGAATCACAAAATCCGGCCGCCGGGAATCCCCTCGATTCATTTACAAGCAGAAAGACTCTAGGACTGCCGTGCGGGCCGAGGCTTTTTACCAGCCGGGCATTTCCTTGCCGAATTTCTGCGCTTCTTCCTGTCCCGCGACATAGATCCGCGCCCCGCCGACCCAGGTTTCGATCACGCGCGCCGTGCGCAGGTCCGCCGGGGACGCCAGCATCGGGTCGCGGTCCAGCATGACGAAATCGGCCCGTTCGCCTGTCGCCAGCCGTCCGAAGCGTCCTTCGCCATAGCCTGCCAGTGCGCCGTTCGCGGTCATCGCGGCCAGCGCGCCCTCGCGCGTCAGCCGTTCCTGCGGTTGCGGTTCCCCGGCGGTATCCCCGCGCGCGATCGCCATGGCCATGTCGGCGAACGGGGCCGGGGCGGCCGATTGCGCGCCCGAGGCATAGGCGATTTTGACGCCTGCCTGGGTCACGCTCTGCCACGGCTGCACTTGCGGGGCATTGGCGGGGGTGTCCGTCAGGTCGCGTTCGAACGCGCCGAAGCGGAAACTGGCGATGGCGCCGTCTGCCGCGGCGCGTGTGGTCTGGGCAGGGTCTACGACCCGCACGCTTTCCAGCCGCCAGCGCCGTTCGCCTTGATAGGTCTGCTTCAATTCGTCGATGGCGTCGAGCACGTCGTCCACCGCAGCATGGTTCGACGCCGCGACGGCGACCTGGAAATTGTCGATTGCGGCGCGGCTCATCCGGTTGCGCAACTGGGTGGAGGCGGTGGTCGGCACGCCGTTGCTGCCGTTGGCCGTCCCGGCGGTGCGCAGGTAGAGCCCGTTGAAGCGCAGCCGGTCGTCATAGAGCCAGGGCGTCGGCCCCGGTCCGCCGATCAGGGCCATGTCCTCGACCGTGCCGGCGTAGGCCATGATGCGCAGGTAGAGCGTGTGGCTGTCGCCCGCGCGGCGATAGGTCTGCCAGTCCTCGATCGTGGTGCCCATGTCGGCCACGGCAGTGATTCCCTGCGCTGCGAGCAGGCGCTGGGCCTTCTGCAAGGCGACGTCGCGGTCTTCCGGGCGGGGCGGGGGCAGTCCGTCCTTGCCGCCGGTCATCGCGGCATAGCCGATCCGCATCAGCGAGACGTGGGAATCGACGATGCCGGGAACGACGAAGCGCCCCGCGCCGTCGAAGCGGTAGTCGATCTTCTTCGGCCGCTTGTCCTTGCTGTCGAGCAGTTGGACGATCCGCCCGTCCCTGTCGAAGATCAGGCCGGTGAAATGCTCGACCTTGCCCGCTTCGTCGAGTGTGACGCCGTTGATATTGTCGAGCAGAGTGTCGGCCCATGCCGGTGCGGCCGAGGCAAGCAGGCATGCCGCGAGGGCGGCAGCGGTACGCAGGATCATCGCGCGCCGCCTTTCGGCAGCCTGCGGATCAGGGCGCTGGTATCCTGCCGCCCGCCGCCCATGGCCTGCACTTCGGCGTAGAACTGGTCGACCAGCGCGGTGACGGGTACCGAAACGCCGAGCGTCCTCGCCTCTTCGATCGCATAGCCGAGATCCTTGCGCATCCAGTCGATCGCGAAGCCGAAATCGAATTCGTCCGCCGCCATGGTCTGCCAGCGGTGTTCCATCTGCCAGCTCTGGGCCGCGCCGCCGGATACCGCTTCCAGCACCTTGTCCATGTCGAGCCCGGCGGCATCGGCGAAGCGTACCGCTTCGGACAGCGAAGCCATCAGCCCGGTAATGCATATCTGGTTGACCATCTTGGCCGTCTGGCCTGCGCCCGCGCCACCGATGTGGACGATGCGCGCGCCATAGGCGGACATCGCCGGGACCGCCCGGGCCATGGCTGCCTCGGTGCCGCCGCACATGATCGACAGCTTGCCGCTTTCCGCCCCTGCCTGCCCGCCGGAGACCGGGGCGTCGACGAACTCGAGTCCGGCCGCCCGGCATTCGGCGGCCAGTTCGCGGGCGATCCGGGCCGAAACGGTGGTGTGGTCGATCACCAGCGCCCCCGGGGCGAGCGCGCCCAGTGCCCCGTCGGGGCCGCGCATGACCTGCGCCAGGTCGTCGTCGTTGCCGACGCAGGAGATGACGATGTCCGCGCCGCGTGCCGCCTCGGCCGGGGTGTCGGCCAGCCGCGCGTCGCCCATCGTGCCGAAGCGTTTCAGCCAGGATTCGGCGCGTGCCGCCGTGCGGTTGTAGGCGGTAATCGAATGGCCTGCGTTCAGCAGGTGGCCGGCCATCGGGCCGCCCATCACGCCTAGGCCGAGGAATGCGATGTTCTTGCTGTCAGACATGGGCGCGTTGTGTAGCGGCTTTTCCCGTGATGCAAATGACCAATGCACCCGTGGCATGGCCGGGTGCGGCTGGACGGCATGTGAATGAAGGTTTCCCTGAGGCGCGCTTTCGTTTAGGGCGCGCTGGCAATGGACAAGAGTACAACCCAGCAAACTGCCATGGAACAGGATAACGGCAACCGGCCGCTCCTCACGATCGACGACATCCGCGCGGCCGCAGAGCGGCTGAAAGGCGCGATTGTCCGCACGCCTACCCTGCGCAGCAAGACGCTGTCGGACATTACGGGCGCCAACGTCTGGCTGAAGTTCGAGAACCACCAGTTCACGGCCGCCTACAAGGAACGCGGCGCGCTCAATGCACTGACCTTGTTGAGCGACGAACAGCGCAGGCGCGGCGTCATCGCCGCCTCGGCCGGGAACCATTCGCAGGGCCTGTCCTATCACGGCACCCGGCTGGACGTGCCGGTGACGATCGTCATGCCGCGCACCACGCCGCACGTGAAAGTGATGCAGACCGAAAGCGTCGGCGGCAAGGTCGTGCTGGAAGGCGAAAATTACGACCAGGCCTACGAACATGCCCGCAGCATGGAAAAGCAGCTCGGCCTGACTTTCGTCCATCCGTTCGACGACCCGGTGGTCGCGGCCGGGCAGGGCACGGTCGCGCTCGAAATGCTGGAGGACGTGCCCGAGATCGATATGCTCGCGATCCCCATCGGGGGTGGCGGCCTTGCCAGCGGCATGGGCGTTGCCGCGCGCGCCATCAAGCCGGGCATCGGCCTGATCGGCGTGGAGGCGGAACTGTTCCCCTCGATGTACAACCGGCTGAAAGGCACCAACCTGCCGTGCGGCGGCGATACGCTGGCCGAAGGTATCGCGGTGTTCGAACCGGGGCATTACACTTCGCAAGTCCTTGCCGGGCTGCTCGACGACCTGGTGCTGGTGGACGAAGCTTCCATCGAGACCGCGCTCGCCCTGCTGTTGCAGATCGAGAAGACCGTGGTCGAAGGGGCTGGCGCGGCAGGGCTCGCGGCAGTGATGAACAATCGCGAGATCTTTGCCGGCAAGAACGTCGGTATCGTCCTGTGCGGCGGTAACATCGATACGCGGCTGCTGGCCAACGTGCTGCTGCGCGACCTCGTCCGGCAGGGCCGCCTCGCGCGGTTGCGCATCTTCCTGCAGGATCGTCCGGGCTCGCTCTATCGCGCGATGCACGAATTCGACGCCCACAACGTCAATATCATCGAGATTTCGCACCAGCGGATCTTCTCGACCCTGCCGGCCAAGGGGCTGGTGACGGACATCGAATGCGAAGCGCGCGACCGTGAACAGCTCGACGCGCTGATCCATGTATTGCGGGCCAAGGGCTACACGGTCAGTCAGGTCGAACTGGACTGAGCGGGGCGTTCCCGGCTGCTGAACGGGCCCTCCGTCCGGGCGGAGGGCGCCATCTGTGTAAAATTAGACTCTGCTAACCATGATTCTTGGTTAAGGATCTTTCAACATGCGAGTCAGGCGGGCATAGTGACCGCCATTGCAGCGACGCATGGCAGAACAGCAGAGGACATCGCCAGTCTCGTGACGGCTCCCATTCGTTTCCCTCGGTTCTATGTGACGAGCCCCGCCCCGTGCCCCTATCTGCCGGGCCGGAGCGAGCGGAAAGTGTTCACCGAACTGCGGGGCGGCAATGCCGACGCGCTGAACGATGCGCTCAGCCGGATCGGTTTCCGCCGTAGCCAGACGGTCGCCTACCGGCCGAGCTGCGCGAATTGCCAGGCCTGCATTTCGGTCCGGGTCGTGGCGGACGAATTCCGCGCCTCGTCGACCCAGCGGCGGAACTTGCGCAGCAATGCGGACCTCGTGGCCACCGAATGCCGCCCGTGGGCGACTTCGGAACAGTTCGCCCTGCTCCAGCGTTACCTTGGTGCCCGCCACCCGGGCGGCGGCATGGCCTCCATGGACGAGATGGATTTCGCGGACATGGTGGAGCATACCCCGGTGACGAGTTCCGTCATCGAATATCGGGAGCCGTCCGACGGGAAGGAGCCGGGCCGGCTTGTCGGTGCCTGTCTGACCGACCGGCAGGGTGACGGGCTGTCGATGGTCTACAGCTTCTACGACCCGGATCATGAGGCAAGAGCCGGACTTGGCAACTATATTATCCTTGACCATATCCGGCGCGCGGTCGAAGCAGGGCTTCCCTATGTTTATCTCGGCTATTGGGTCGATGGCTCTGCCCGGATGCAGTACAAGGTCCGTTACCGCCCGCTGGAAAAGCTGGGTCCGGACGGGTGGGAGCGTTTCGATCTCGAAGAACAGGGCCGGCTTATCGCTGCAACCGCCACAGCGCCTCGCGATGGCGCCGCTGCCGTCGACGGCAGCGGAAAGGACGGCGTGCCCGGCGGCCAGGACCAGTACCAGCTGCAACGCTGATGTCCTGCGGCGCTGGCTGGCCGCATTCGCATTTCTTGTTCTTCCCTTTGTCGCTCCGCAGGCCGTGGCGCAGGAGGCGGCCTCTTCGCCGCATCTCGAGGACCTGATCCCGGACAGCGCGGTCGACGATCCGCAGAGCTGGGCGGGCGCCGCCGTCGCGCCGGAAGGGGCGGACGAGGCTCCGCTGCTGGATGCGGGGGCGCCGCTGGCCGACATGCCGGATGTGACGGTGCCCTGGCCCGACGAGACGGAATTCGCCCGGCCGCAACCACTGGAACCCGATGCCGGCGACGCCCTTGCCGCCGAGGCTTTCGAACCGCTCGCCCCTCTGCCCGAAGGGAAGAAGGAACGGCTTTCCTCCGAGCTCATGCTGGTCTTCCCGCACGACGAGGAGGAATTCCCGATCCGCAAGACCTTTGTCGACCGGTTCGACGATCTGTCCAATATCGATGGGCTTGCCAACGGCAAGGGCAACCTGGCGCAGATCGCCGCGCGGGCGCGGCAGGACGAGAAGCTGCTGGTACGCCTGCTGCGCAATTACGGATATTATGACGGGCAGGTCCTGCGCACCGTGAGCGGTGGGGACGAGGACGATTCCGACGCCCGGCCCAATGTGCGTTTCGATATCCTGCCCGGGGCGCAATACCATTTCGGGGCGATCGACCTCGGCGATCTTTCCCAGGCGCCGGACCATGTGGATCTGCGCTGGAGCTTCAATATCTGGCCTGGCGAGCCGCTGGTGGCCGACAAGATCGTCGAGGAAAACTACCATCTCGACCAGGCTCTGGGGGAAAGCGGCTATCCTTTCGCGAAAATCGGCGACCCGGAACTGGTGATCGACCACGACCGGCTGGAAGGGGACCTGACCCTGCCGGTTGCGCCGGGCGGGAAATACCGTTTCGGCGCGATCGTGAGCAAGATGCCGAAATTCCTGTCCGGCCGCCATTTGCAGCAGATCGCCCGTTTCAAGCCCGGCGACACCTACCGCCGCAGCGACGAAATGGACTTGCGCCGCGCGATCATCGCGACCGGCCTGGTCTCCAGCGTCTCGATCACCCCGCGCGCGGTGGAGGCGCCGTCCGCCGGCCAGCCGGGCACCGTGGATATGGACGTCGAACTGACCAAGGCGCCCTTGCGGACCATATCCGGCGCGGTCGGCTATGGTACGGGCGAAGGCTTCCGGGTCGAGGCGAGCTGGGAACACCGCAATTTCTTCCCGCCGGAAGGGGCCTTGCGCATACGCGGGGTGGCGGGCACGCGCGAGCAGCTGGCCGGCATCACGTTCCGCCGCAACAATTTCCACGGGCGCGACCGGATCCTCACTCTGGATACCTATGCCAACACGGTGGAACAGGACGCCTACGACGCGCAGACCGTTTCGGCGGTTGCGACCTACGAACGCGTGAGCACGCTGCTGTTCCAGAAACCCTTTACCTGGAGCGTGGGGGTCGAGCTCCTGGCGACTGCCGAACGTCCGCCCAAGGTGGATGGCGTGAAGCAGCTGAGCCAGACCTATTTCATCACGGCCTTGCCGCTGGGGGCGGGGGTCGACACCAGCGACGACTTGCTGAACCCGACGAAGGGCTTTCGTGCCAGCGCCCGCCTGTCGCCGGAACTTTCGGTCCAGAACGGAACGAAATCCACTTACCTGCGCAGCCAGTTCGACCTCAGCGGCTACTTGCCGCTGGGCGATAAGGTGGTGCTTGCCGGGCGGACCCGCCTCGGCTCGATCATCGGGGCGCCGGTCGACGACATCGCCTTGTCCCGCCGTCTCTATGCCGGCGGCGGCGGTTCCGTGCGCGGTTACGGCTACCAGCAGGTCGGTCCGCGCAATGCCGATGGCGATCCCAACGGCGGGCGTTCGCTGATCGAGTTCTCGCTCGAGGCGCGGGTGAAGACGGGCATGTTCGGCGGGGCCATGTCCGTGGTCCCGTTCGTCGATGCGGGCGCGGTCGATCGCAGTTCCACGCCGGGCTTCGGCGGCATGAAATTCGGCGCCGGGCTGGGCGTGCGCTACCAGACGAACTTCGGTCCGATCCGGCTAGATGTGGCGACGCCGCTCAATCCGGGGCCGGGAGACGGGCCGGTCGCGGTTTACGTCGGCCTGGGGCAGGCGTTCTGATGGGCGTGGACGAAGCCAGCGAACCTCAGGGCGAACCGGAAGTGCCGGTGTCGCGCACCCGTTCGCGCGGGCGCTATGTCGTGTCGCGCCTGCTGGGGCTTTTCCTGGCCGCGATCGTCCTTGCGCTGGTGGTGCTGGATACTCCGATCGGCCATCGTTTCGTGGCCGACCGGATTGCCGCGCTGACCCCTGAAAATGGCTTGCGGATCAAGGTCGCGCGGATCGAGGGCTCGGTTTACAGCCAGGCGACCTTGCGCGGCCTGACATTGTCCGATCCCAAGGGGCCATTCCTGACCGTACCGGTCGCGGAACTGGACTGGCGGCCGCTCCACTGGTTCTTCAGCGGGCTCGACATTCGCGAGTTGACGGCCCGCCGCGGCACCCTGCTGCGCTTCCCGGAACTGAAGCCCAGCGATCCCAACAAGCCCCTGCTGCCCGATTTCGACATCAGGGTGGACCGTTTCCGGCTCGACGATTTTACCGTCGCCGAAGGCGTGCTGGGCGAGAAGCGCCGTATCGACCTGACCGCGAAAGCGAAGAAGCGGCCCGGGCGCGCGCTCCTGCGCGTCGACGGCAAGCTTGGCGGGGCGGACCGGCTCCACGTGCTGCTCGATTCCGATCCCGACCGCGACCGTTTCGATCTCGACGTGGACTACATGGCGCCGCGCGGGGGGCTGCTGGCGGGACTGGTCGGCTCCGGCGACGACATGCAGCTGCGGATCGCGGGCGACGGCACCTGGAGCGACTGGAAAGGGACGTTCCTGGCCCGGCAGGACAAGCGGCGGCTGGCCGCTTTCACCCTGACCAACCGCAAGGGGCGCTATGGCATGCTGGGCCAGGTCTATCCCGCGAAACTGGTCCATGGCACGGCGGCCCGCCTGCTGGGCACGAAAGTCTCGCTCGGCGGGGCCGCCACGTTCAAGGACAGCGTGCTCGACGGCGACTTCCGCCTGCAAGGCCACGCAATCGACATGACGGCCAAGGGGGCGCTCGACCTTGCGGCCAATGCTGCCGAGGGGCTTGTCGTTACCGCCCGCCTGACCCGGCCCGATGCACTGGGCAAGGGGCTGCGGATCGAGGGCGCCCGCCTTACCGCCAGGCTCGATGGGCAGTTCGGCGATCTTGCCATTCCGCACGACTTGCGGATCGACCGGATCGATGCCGGGACGCGCTTTGCCGATATCAGGCAACAGGGTGTGCTCCAGCGCAAGGGCACGCGCTGGACCTTGCCGCTCAACCTGGCCGTGGCGACGATCGAGACCGGCAACGGCACGGCCGATTCGCTGCTGAAGGAAGGGTATGCTACGGGCACGCTCGAACTCGCGGACGGGCGGCTGCTTTCCGACGAACTCAAGCTGGTTTTCCCCGGGCTCGAAGGGCGTTTCTCCTTGCGCGGGGATACGGCGAAGGGCGGCTATGCGCTGGCCGGGCCGGTCGATGCGCGGGGCCTCGTGCTCGAAAATATCGGCACGCTCGACGGCGAGGCGAAAGTGCTGGCGAAGCTGGCGGAAGGTGGCGGCTGGATGGTCAAGGCCAATCTTGCCGCGCGTATGCCGCAGATTTCCAACGGTACTGTGAACAGCCTGACTGGCGGGGGTCTCCGCCTCCGCGGCGGGGTCACGCTCGGCAGCGGCCGTCCCGTGCTGTTCGAGGACGTCGCGCTGGATGCGGCCAAGCTCGAACTGCGGCTGGACGGCAGTGTCGCGGATGGCGGCGCGAAGCTTGCCGGGACGGGCAAGCACGCCGACTATGGATCCTTCACACTCGCGGCGAGCGTGGCGGACGACGGGCCACGCGCCGAACTGGTATTCGCCGACCCGCTGCCGGCCGCCGGGCTGAAGGATGTCCGCATCGCCCTGGCGCCCATTACCGACGGCTTCGGCATCGATACGGCGGGTCAATCCGTACTCGGTCCCTTCGACGGCAGGCTCAATCTCCTCTTGCGGACCGGCGAGCCGACGCGGCTGGCGGTCGAGCGGCTGGCCGTTTCGCAAGCCGCGCTTTCCGGTGCGCTGACGCTTGGCGATGGCGGGGCTTCGGGCAAGCTGGTGCTGGCGGGCGGGGGACTCGACGGGGCGATCGTGCTGGCACCGCGCGGTGGCGGACAGGGTTTCGAACTCGCGCTGGACGCAAAGAACGCGCGCTTTGCCGGTACCACTCCGACACTCGTCCGCTCCGCCCATATCGAAGGCAAGGGCGTGCTGGGCGGGGAGCGGGCCGAAGCCACGGGCTCCGTCTATGCCCAGGGCATCATCCATGGGCAGCTGTTCATCGGCCGCTTCGCTGCGAGAGGGGCGGTCGCGGACGGCAAGGGCACTTTCAACGCTTCGGTCGCCGGCCGCAGGGGCAGCCGTTTCAGCCTCCAGCTGCAAGGGGCCACCGCGCCCGAGCGCATCACGCTGGTGGCGCAAGGCGAGTTCGCGGACCAGCGGATAGCCATGCCGCGCAGGGCGGTGCTGACCAGGTCGGACGGCGGCTGGCAGCTGGCCCCGACGCAGGTGTCCTACGGCGACGGCATGGCCATTGCCGAAGGCCGGTTCGGCGGTGACGGGCCGACCGACATCAAGCTGCACTTGGCGGACATGTCGCTCTCGCTGTTCGACATCGCGCTGACGGATCTCAGTCTGGGCGGCAAGGTTTCCGGCATTGTCGATTTCCACGAGGCCGACGGAACGCCGCCTTCGGGCAAGGCACGGCTGGCGATCGAGGGGCTGACGCGCTCCGGCCTCGTCCTGACCTCCCGTCCGGTCGACCTCTATCTCGTGGCGGAGCTTTCCCCGCAGGCCATGCAGGCTCGCGCCGCGATCCGCGAGGGCAGCGAACGGC
>JAQVEQ010000108.1 GCA_028697875.1 Novosphingobium sp.
TGAACGACACGTCGATATAGTCGCGCGCGTGCATGACCGGCACGGCCAGGTCTTCTTCCGACGGGCCGCTTTCGCCGTTCCGGCGCGGGATCAAGATCCGGTCGTCGGTCATCGCGCTGAGGTGGCGGTGCTGGGCGCTCAGTGTCAGGCCGCCGCTCGACCAGCTGACCCTGCTGGCGGTCTTGAAGCGCGGACGCGCATCCCCGCAGGTCAGGCCGAAAGCGCCGGCGCATTTGTAGACCTGGTCGGGCAGGTCCTGGACCGGGGTGATGTCGAACGTGTCGAGCCAGGTGCCACGGATGTCGACGCTCAGCCTGCTGTCCTCACCCGCCAGGCCGAAGGGAAGCGACTTGCCCCACGACAGGCCGAAGTCGATGCCGGACGTCGTGATCTTGCCGATGTTGGTATAGGTGGCGAGGATGCTGTAGGGCGCTGCGATCGTCCCGTCGGCGGGATCGCGCCGGATGGCCTGGCACACGTCGCTCCCGGCGTCCTGGATGACGTTGTAACAGAGATCGAGAATGCTCTCCACGCCGCCGGCGAGGACCGAGATCGCGTCCTTTACGTTGATGTGGAAGTAGTCGACCGAAAGGCGCAGGTCCGGGACGGCGCGCGGAGCGAGAGTGAAGCCGAAGCTGTAGGTGTCGGACCGTTCGACGTCGAGATCGGGATTGCCGCCATAGAGCGCGTCCACGCGCCCGCCCGGCTGCAACATGGCATTGCCGACCATGGTCGCGGGGACCCCTGTCGCGATGCACAGGTCGCGCAAGGCCGTGTCGGCCGTCGCGCTGGCATCCGCGCAGGGGTCGTTGGCCCGCGGGCGGTCGGCCGACTGGCCGCCGAACAGTTCCCCGATATTGGGCGCGCGCACCGCATGCTGCCATTGCCCGCGCAGGTTGAGCCCGGGGGTCGGCATCCATTCGAGACCGCCGAGATAGGTCCACACCCCGTCGGCCACGGTCAGGTCGTAGTTCGAATAGCGGAAGGCGCCGTTGGCGGTGACTTGCCCGATGGGGGATTCCTTCGACAGCAACGGAAGCCGCATTTCGCCGAAGATCTCGTAGACGTTCACTTCGCCCTCGGTCGGCGAATAGGCGTCGAAGCCCACCGCATCGCCGCTTTCCAGCGCCGGGTCGGAACTGGAGCGGACATAGGCGGAGCGCCATTCGGTGCCCAGCGATGCGCTGAGCGGCCCGGCAGGCAGCGGAACGACGTCGCTCGTCATGACGGCCGAGGCCACTTGCAGCCGGGTGGTCGTTGGGTTGCTGGTGTCGATCCGCAGCTGCTGGACCGCTTCGCCGGAAATGCCGCCCGCGCCGAACAGGTTGACCAGCGGGTCCGACCCGCCGGTCCCGCGCAGCACGCCGGCCGCCAGCCCGCTGTAGGACACCATGTTGTTGAGATGGGTCTGGCTGTCGGCCTGGCTGTAGAAATAGGAGACGTCGTAATGCAGGTTGCGCAGGAACGTGTCGCTCGCATTGCCGAGGTCGCCCCTGATACCGCCGCCGGCGCGGTATGAATCGCGTTCGACCAGCGCCTGCCTGGGGCCGAATTCGGTAAAGCGGCGATTGACGCGGAGGTTCACCTTTCCGTCGTTGTAGTTGGAACCCGTCTCCAGCAGGTCGAGCTGGTGGAAGACTTCGTTCATTTCCGCCGACACGTAGGGATTGTCGACGTCGAACGACAGCGTGCCCGCCAGGTTCGCTTCGGCGAGCTGCATGTCCACTTCGTTGTGGTAATAGGAGACTTCGCCGTAGAGCGTCAGCGCATCGCTGACGTCGAAATGGGTGAAAGCCGATGCGCCGTAACGCTTCGCCGGCGTCTGAAGGTAGTTGAGCAGCGCGTAGTTGTAGCGGTCTTCCGGATCGTTGTGCGCACGCGCATCGGAGCCCGCGCCATCGAACGTGAAACCGGTCGAGCCGATATCCGCCAGCCCCGCCGCGGTCAGCGCGTCGCGCAGCCCGTCCATTCCCGGTTGCAGCAACTGGTCGCCATAGGGGATATAGGAAAAGCTGCCGTCGGGCGAACGCAGCGAGCCCGTTTCGACCAGCGCGGGGTTCCAGTCCGCGTCATAGCCGTCGTCCAGCACGTGGGCGGAATAGGAGCGCGCGGCCTGGCGGATGCCGTCGCGTTCGTAGTAGTTGCCGGAAATCACGAAATTGCCGCGCCCGCCGGCGAAGTTCGTGCCCCAGGTCAGGTCGAAATTGCGGGTCAGCCCGTCGCCGCGCGTGTCGCCGCTCAGCTGTGCGCGGGCTTCGACGCCTTCGAAGTCGTCGCGCAGGATGAAGTTGGTCACGCCCGCGATCGCGTCGGAGCCATAGACGGCGGAGGAACCGCCGGTGACGGTTTCGATCCGCTCCACCAGGGCGGCGGGAATCACGTTGATATCGGTAACCTGGTCCTGTCCGAAGAAGATGTAGCGGCGGCCGTTGACCAGGACGAGATTGCGGTTCGAACCCAGGCCGCGCAAGTCGAGCTGCGCGGCACCGGTGCCCGGGTTGTTCGAGCGCGAGGTGAAGCCGCCCGAATATTGCGGCTGGCGGATGAGGATGTCTTCCAGCACGGTCGAACCGCTGGCTTCGATTTCCTCCTTGCCGAGCGTGGTGACGGGCGTGGACGTCTCCTCGACCGTATGGGCGAGGCGCGACCCGGTGACGACGATCGGCTGTTCGGCGAAATACTGCGTTTCCGATCCTTCGCCCTGCTGTCCGGCGGACACGGCGGAACCGTTGTAAGTGGCGCGCAGCATGACTGTTGCGCCGGTGCTTTTCACGATTTCGAGCCCGCTCCCGGCGATCAGCCGGCGGAGGGCTTCGTCGGATTGCAGTTCGCCCTTGATCGGGGCGGACCGGATCGCCGCGATCTTTTCACTCGGGAAGAATATCTGGACTCCGGCTTGCCTTGCATATTCGTTCAGTGCGTTAGGAAGTGATTGTGCGGGTATGTCAAAATAATGAGTAGAACTTTCTTTTGCTTCCGATGTTGTTGAAATAATTGCTGCGGGAATCATGCAGGCATATTTCATAGACGACAGAAAACGACTGTTGGTCATGGTGGCCCCTGGATTGTCTGCAAAGCAAGAATTGCTCTCACTTGTTAAGACGGTTGGGTGTTACGGTTCCGCCATCGTGAAAACTATTTTTTTCTGGTCAGGAGGTAATTGCCGTCTGCGGGCTGGACCTCGATGTCGAGGCTCGTCCGCAGCGCATCGAGGAAGGCCGAAGGATCGGTCGAGGTGAAACGCCCGCCGACGCGAATGCCGGCGAGATCGGAATCGATGATGACGATCTTGTTGCGCAGGTAGCGGTTGTATTCGTCCAGCGCGGCCGACAGCGGTTCGTCCTGGAACAGGATCTCGCCGTTCTGCCAGGCCAGCGTTTCCGCCATCTGTTGTTGCGAGGCCGCGCGGACGCTCGGTGTCCCGCTGGTCAGCAGAAGCGTGTGGTACGCCCCGGCCCGGTTATCCGGCTGCGCGGAATGAAGGGCTTGCGTTTCGCCGTGGGCCTCCCCTTTCAGGACCATCACGTCCAGCGCACCCGCTTTCAGCCGGGCATTGAAGCGGCCTGCGGAAAGCCGGGCCCTGAGCCCCGCGCTTTCCAGCGAAAGCGTGTCCGTGCCTGGCAATATGTCGAGCGCGACTTCGCCGCGGCCGAGGCGGACGACCCGCCGCTCGCCGTCCATCTTCCAGGCAATCGCGCTGTCGGTGTTGAGCATCGCCGTGCTGCCGTCGGGTAGGCGCACGCTTTTCGTTTCCCCTACGCCCGTCTCGGCCCGGTCCCAGGCATAGGCGCGGGACGTCAGTATGCCGCCTCCGGCGAAGACGCCCACGATGGAAGCGGCCATGGCCGCGCGCATCAGGGCGCGGCGGGATATGGGGGCTGGGCTTGCGATGCCGTTCTCCGCCCCGCTGGCATTGCCGAACTGTTCCCAGCTCGCCTGGACGCGGGCGAAAGCGATGGCGTGGGCCGGGCTCCGGCTGCGCCAGCGTTCGAACGCGTCCCGGTCGGCGGTACCCAGCTCCAGCCGGGCCAGCCACTGGGCGGCCTCTTCCGCAAGGTGTTCCCGGTCAGAAGGGCGGATAACAGATATGTCGTGTCTCCCGGCTGCATGTCCGCCTTGCTGGTCCTGCGGGGGGCAGGTCCTACAGGGAATGATGCTTGGAGTCGGGAATTCCGCCAAGGCCTGTGCAAATTTATTTGTGGGTCAGCCGGTTGCGGCGTCGTCCCGCTGCACGATGCCGGGGCCTTCGTGAACGTCCTTGGGCTCGACCGTGTCGAGCGCTCTCGACAAGAGAACCAGGGCCCGCGCGAGCCGCTTTTCCATGGTCGACAGGCTGATGCCGAGTTCGCGCGCGATTTCCCTTGGCGGCTGTCCGTCAAAACGGCGGCGGATCAGTACGGTGCGGCACCGTTCGGGCATGGCGTTCAGCGCGGTGCGGACGCGGCCGACCAGGTCCTTGCCCGAGGCGATTCGGAACTGGTCGGGGGTGTCGTCCTCGACATCGAAATCCTCGATGTCCGATATGCGCTGGAATTCGACGATCTTGGCGCGCCGCAGACGTTCGATCGACATGTTGCGCAACATGCGCAGGACATACTGGCGCGGATAGGCGATCGAGGCCCAGCCATCCATGGCGAACAGTCTGGCGAAGGCTTCCTGCACCAGGTCATGTGCCGCGTCTGCATCGCGTTCCAGCCGCCGGGCCGCCTCCAGGAAAGCGGGTTCGTGAGGCAGGACCTCATCGATGAACCAACGGTCTATGGGGCGTAAGGCGGGCATCGGACTCGCAGCGCGACGGAAGTTTGGGCGTGCTGCTAGCGATCCAATGTTGCGGTGCGGTGACGGCAGGCGCGATTTCGCGTTCCTGCCGCCGAGATTCCGTGGCGAAGTGGCCCCCGGTGGCGGAATGTGGGGTGTTCAGGCGTTCAGGGCTTCGTCGATCGCGGCGTTCAGGGCGGCATCGTCCGGCGGCGTATCGGGCGCGAAACGGCCGATCACGGCACCGTCCTTGCCGATCAGGAACTTCTCGAAGTTCCACAGCACTTCGGGCTTCGGCCAGATCGGGATGTCCTTGCCCGCCAGCCGTTCGCGCATCGCTTCGCCATTGGGGCTGGCCGCTTCCGGCCGGGCCGCGGTGAGCGCGGCATAGAGCGGGTGCCGGTCCTCGCCCGCCACGCTGATCTTGGAGAACATCGGGAAGGTCACGTCGTAAGTGAGGGAGCAGAAGCTCGCGATTTCCTCGTCCGTGCCGGGTTCCTGAGCGAGGAAGTTGTTCGCCGGGAAGCCGAGGACGGCGAAGCCCTGGTCCTTGCGGTCGCGATAGAGCTTTTCGAGTCCCTCGTATTGCGGGGTGAGGCCGCACTTGGAGGCGACATTCACGACGAGCACGACCTTGCCCGCGTAATCGCCCAAGGCGGCGCCCTTGCCGTCGATGGTCTTGAGCGGGATGGACTGGATTTCGGTGGCCATGTTTCGTTTCTCCGGTTGGATGCGGGCGATGGAAAAAGAGGGCTCCTGCGCGATCGCGAGATGGACCCCGAAGAAGCCAGGAACTCCCCCGGGATGGTCAAGGGTCCTTTCACCGTCACCGGCCTCATCAACCTGCACATGGGGGCCGGGTGGCTGATCTACGGCAACTGGCCGAACCGGGGCCTACGAAAACCGCAAGCGGCTGCGCGGTTTCTACAGCCGCGACGAGTTCAATGCCTGGGATGCGGTGCAGCGTGTCCACTGGGACAAGGACCTGGCGACGCAGGTCGGCGTGCGGATGATGTACGATATCGGTCCGGTCCGGCAGATGCACATCAGCCATTACCTGACCAACTATGCCGGCGACGATGCGTGGATTTACCGGATCCGCTAAGAATTCCGGCGTTTCAACTGCATGGGCGACGTAACCTGGCTGACCGGGACGGTTACGGATGCGCGGGTCGATCCCGAACTGGGGCCTCTGGTGGAGCTTTCCGTCACCGGCACCAATCAGCGCGGGTCCGAAAACGTCCGGGCGACAGCGACGATCCTGGTGGCTTCGCGCAAGCATGGCCCGGTGAAGCTGCCGCGGGCCCCCGGACCGACGCCGTACCGGCGGGTCTAGAGGTATGGCCGGTCAGGTAATGAATTGAGGTGTATATTTGCGCCACGGGATAATTTCAGTTAGCGCGAAAGGCGGATCATTTAAGGACTTGAGGGACGATGGCGGGAACGCAAGGCAAGACGGCCAAGGGGAAGGCCAGCTCGGCGGTAAGCCAGGCGGCGGCGACCTTGCGCTCTTACGCGATGTCGGTCGAAGAAGGGCAGCTCCTCGGATCGGAAGAAGAGCTTTGCGAACGGCTCGGCGTGAGCCGGCCGACCTTGCGCCAGGCGGCCGCCCAAGTGGCGCAGGAAAATCTCATCGCGATCAGGCGCGGCGTCGGCGGCGGCTATTTCGCGCGGGTTCCGGACAGCATGACCGTCAGCCGCATCGCGGCGATCTACCTGCAGTCGCGCGACGCGGGCCTGGAGGAAATCATCAATGCGATGAAGCCGATCAGGATCGAAATCGCGGCATTGGCGACGCGCAACCGCGATCCCGACATGCTCGAGGAACTGCGCGCTTTCCTGGCCGCCGAAGAGGATTACGTCAAGGGTGGCGATCACGGCTATCGCGCCTTCCTGCGCAGCGAGCGCGAGTTCGGCAAGGTCATCGGCCGGATGAGCGGCAACACCGTGCTCACGCTGTTCCTCAACATCCTTTACGACTTCACCGCGCTGCTGCGCCGTGACGAGGACGTCCCGGTCAACCGGCCGGAACGTGTCGAGGCATACCGGGAACTGCGCTCGCGCATGGCGCGGGCGATCCTCGAAGGGGACGAGGAAATCGCGATCGTGGCGACCCGCCGCTGCTCCGAAATCATCAGCGACTGGATGCGCGAGGACTTCGGCGGGCGGCGTTTCGGCAGTGCGATCGCCGAAGGGTTCGGCGCGGCCGGCGGCGGGAAGGATCCGCAGCCCGCCGACTGAGCCCGCCGGTTGAGGCCATTGGCGCGCGAAGATGCGCCTGTTCCCCTAAAGATATATCTGTATAAGGGGCGGAGTGGCTGCCAAGGGGCATGTCGCGGCGATGGGGGAACGGGATGCTGGTGCGATTGAGCGACGAGGCGGCCTTCAAGCAGCTCGACCGCGAAGGGTTCTGCATTTTCGAAGGCACTTACGATCGCGCGATGAATGGCGTCGGCACGGCCCTGGTCGAAGCGGACGGCGCGGTTCACGGGTTCAGCTGCTTCGCACCGGCGTTCCAGTTCGCGCTTGGGAAAATGCGCGCGGAAGTCGGGCCCCGGCTCGCGCTGATGGTCTCGCGTATCGCACCGGAAGTGCCTGTCATGCGATAATGCAATAATGCGGAATACAATTCTGCATTACAGAATCTTGGCCGAGTTTGTACCGCGCTGTCCAGGCTCGGGCCACGACGGGAGGGGAGTGTGATCAAGACGGTAGGCGTTGTCGGTTCCGGTGCGCTGGCCGCCGCCATTGGCCGTCTCCATGCTGCCGAAAGCCTCCAGGATCTCGCACCGGCGGATATCGTGATCGAGGCGATCGTCGAGCAGCTCGAGCCGAAGCAGGCGCTGTTCGCGCAGCTGGAAGCCGTCGTTGCGAACGACGCGATCCTGGCGTCGAACACCTCGTCGCTCCCGGTCGCCGCGATTGCCGCCAGGTGCACGCACCGTGAGCGCATCTGCGGGCTGCATTTCTTCAATCCGGTCCCGCTGATGAAACTGGTCGAAGTCATTGCCCAGCCCGCGACGGCCGACCATGTGCGCGATGCCGCGGCCGAATTTTCCAAGGCCATCGGCAAAGTGCCGGTAGTGGTGCGCGACGGGCCGGGCTTCCTGGTCAATCTCGGCGGGCGGGCCTTTTCGACCGAAGCGCTGCAAATCGTCCAGGAAGGCGTGGCGACAGTCGCCCAGGTCGATACGATCCTGCGGGACGGCGCTGGTTTCCGCATGGGGCCGTTCGAACTGATGGACCTGACCGGGATCGACGTGAACTATCCGGCGACCGCCTTCATCCACAAGGGCTACAATTACGACCCGCGCCTGCAGACGACGACGCTGCACGAATCGATGGCGAATGCCGGGCGTTACGGCCGCAAGACGGGCCAGGGGTTCTACACTTACGTGGACGGGCAAATGCAGGTGGAGCGGCAAATGCCGGAGGCCCCCGCCGCGGACGGAGGGCTGGCGGTTCACTTGCCCGAAGATGCCGGTGAATTCGGCCAGTTGCGCGAACTGGGCATGCAAGTGGTGGAAAGCGGCGCGGATACCATCGCGCTGATTGCCCCGGTGGGCGAGGATGCGGCGACCGCTTGCGTGCGGCTGAGGCTGGATCCGGCCAATACCGTCGCGATCGATTTCTCCGGCATCGACCGCAAGCTGGTGACGCTGATGGCGCCGCTGGGCGGCACGCGCACCGGCGAAGTGGCCGGGTGGCTGCGCGGACGGGGCTTTGCCGTCCACGCGATCAAGGATTCGCCGGGGTTCGTGCTCCAGCGCATGCTGGCGATGATCGCCAACCTCGGGTGCGAGATGGCGCAGATCGGCGTCGGTTCGCCCAGGGACATCGACATGGCGATGCAGCTGGCGCTCAATTACCCTGCCGGGCCGCTGGAACTGGCCGACCGGATCGGCCCCCGGCGGGTGCTGGCCACGTTGCAGGCGATGCAGGACATTACCGGCTGGGACCGCTACCGCCTGAGCCTGTGGCTGCGCCGCCGGGCGATGCTGGGCGTTTCGATATGGCAGGATGACTGATGTTCGATTTGCTGAACGGATTGCGCGTCGTGGAAGGTGCCGCGTTCATCGCCGCGCCGAGCTGCACGCTGATGCTGTCCCAGCTGGGCGCGGAAGTGATCCGTTTCGATCAGATCGGCGGAGGCCCCGATGCCGGGCGCTGGCCGCTCTCGCCCGATGGGCACAGCCTCTATTGGGAGGGTCTCAACAAGGGCAAGAAGTCGGTCGCGATCGATCTTGCCTCCCCTGAGGGGCGCGAACTGGCGCAACGGCTCGCGACGTCCGGCGACGGCCTGTTCGTGACCAACTTTCCCGTCGAAAGTTTCCTGTCCTACGAGCGGCTTGCGGCGCTGCGGCCGGACCTGATCGCGCTGCGGGTCATGGGCTGGGCCGACGGCAAGCAGGCGGTCGACTATACGATCAATGCCGCGGCCGGCATTCCCATGCTGACCGGCCCGGCGGACGATCCGCGCCCGGTCAATCACGTCCTGCCGGCCTGGGACCTGGTGACCGGCGCTCAGGCGGCCGTTGCGCTGCTTGCCGCGCTGCGTGCGCGCGATGCGACCGGCGAAGGGCGCGATATCCGCCTGGCGCTGTCGGACGTGGCCGCGGCCACGCTGGGCAATCTCGGCATGATCGCCGAAGTGGTGCTGAACGGGGCCGACCGGCCGCGTGCGGGCAACGATCTGTTCGGTTCGTTCGGCCGTGATTTCGCCACGCGGGACGGACGGCGGCTGATGATCGTGGCGATCACGCGCAAGCAGTGGATCGGCCTGATCGCACTGCTCGGACTGGCCGAGGCGGTGGCGGCGCTGGAGGCGCGGCTCGGCGTCTCGTTCACCGGGGACGAAGGCGCGCGCTTTACACATCGCGCGGCGCTGGTCCCCCTGTTCGCCGGGGCGATCGCGGAATGGACCGCTGCCGATC
>JAQVEQ010000109.1 GCA_028697875.1 Novosphingobium sp.
GCGAACTCCATTCGGGCAGCCGCAGCCACGTCTATCTCGCCCGCGACGAGGCGAGCGGGGTGCAGGTCGCGCTCAAGGTCCTTTCAACCGAACTGGCGCAGGACCCGGCGGCGCTTTCCTCGCTCCTGCTCGAGGAATGGATCATGCGCCGGCTCGACCATCCGAACCTGTTGCGCGCCGTGCCGCAGGACCGTGCCCGCGCCCATGCCTATTCGGTGACCGAATATGTCGCCGGGCAGAGCCTCCATGCCTGGATGCTCGACCATCCTCTGCCGGATCTCGCGAGCGTGCGCGATGTGGTGAAGCAACTGGGCAGCGGATTGCAGGCGCTCCACCGGCGCGAGATGATCCATCGCGATCTCAGGCCGCACAACGTGCTGCTCGATGGCGATGGGCGGGCGCGGATCATCGATTTCGGATCGGTCCAGGTCGCCGGGCTGGAGGAACTGGGCGCGCAGGCGCTCGAGGCGGCCTTTGCCGGGACCATGCAATATTCCGCGCCGGAGCTTTATCTCGGCTATCCGGCCACGCCGCAAAGCGACCAGTTCTCGCTTGGCGTCATCGCCTACCAGATGCTGACCGGGCACTTGCCCTATGGCCTGCGCGTGGCCTCTGCCAGGACTCGCGCGGCCCAGCGCAAGCTGGCCTACACGCCGGTCACCCGTCACAATCCCGACGTGCCGGACTGGATGGACGCGGCGATCCGCAAGGCGGTCAGCGTGGACCCGGCCAGACGCTATGCCGAACTTTCGGAATTCGTCGTCGACCTGGCTAAACCCAACGCCGGACTCGCGCCCTCCGGTCCCGCGCCCTTGCTCCAGCGCGGCTCCGTGCTGACGTGGCAGTTGATTGCCGCCGCGCTGGCCGCCGCGCTTGCCGTCTCGCTCCTTGCCCGGCCCGGTGCGGCTGGGCCTTCCTCCCCACCCGAACAGGAGATTGCCCCATGATGACCAAGGCCGACGTCACCGGAATGATCCGCGCGAAAAAGCGCGAGAAGCAGATCAAATGGGCCGATATCGCAGCCGTTGCCGGTCTCAGCGAAGTGTTCGCCACTTCCGCCTGCCTCGGCATGAACAGTTTCTCGCCCGAAGCTGCGGGCAAGGTCGCCGACTTCCTCGGGCTCCCCGCGGAAGCCGCGATCGTTCTGGCCGAATATCCGAAGAAGGATTTCGACCGCACCGTGCCCACCGATCCGTGCATCTACCGCTGGTACGAGATCACCGGCGTTTTCGGCGAAGCCTTCAAGGAACTGGTGCAGGAAAAGGCGGGCGACGGCATCATGAGCGCGATCGATTTCGACATGGACATCGCGCTTGTGCCGCATGAGAAGGGCGATCGCATCCAGGTGACCATGTCGGGCAAGTTCCTGCCTTACAAGAGCTGGTGAGGGGCCGCGCGCGGCAGGGACGGGCACAGTGTTTGCTGCACTGCAAAAAGTCCTTGCCGCGCGGCCTGCGAATCAGGTATTGAAGATGGCAACGGAATCGCGCCGGCCATAGGGGGCCGAACCAGCGCAGCCGTTCGAACAGCAACATTGCGTGGCAACGTCGCCGCCAGTCTCTCCTTAGGGAATGGACTTGGCGGCTTTTTTGCGTGCGCGTTCCGGGCCTTCGGGCTCGAGGAGGAATGGGTAAAGTGAACGCACCTGCGAGCTTTGATGGAGCCAGGGGGACGCGCGAAAGGCTGGTCGTGATCGGCAACGGCATGGCCGGGTGCCGCGCGGTGGAGGAAATTCTCGCCCGCGACGCCGGCCGCTTCGCCATCACGATCTTCGGCGCCGAACCGCGCGTGAATTACAACCGGATCATGCTCTCGCCCGTGCTGGCGGGCGAGAAGACGTTCGACGAAATCGTCATCAACACGCAGGACTGGTACGACGCGAACGGCATCACGCTGATCTCCGGCGATCCGGTGACGCATATCGATCGGGAAAACGCCATGGTCGTTTCCGCTTCGGGCCGGGTGGAACCCTACGACCGGCTGCTGATCGCGACCGGGTCCGATCCGTTCATCATCCCGGTGCCGGGCAAGGACCTGCCCGGAGTCGTCACTTTCCGCGATCTCGACGATGTCGACAAGATGCTCGCTGCCGCCGAACAGGGCGGTGATGCGGTGGTGATCGGCGGTGGCCTGCTCGGGCTTGAGGCAGCGCATGGCCTCAGCTTGCGGGGCATGAAGGTCACCGTCGTTCACCTGATGCCGACCCTGATGGAACGCCAGCTCGACGAAGCGGCGGGCTACCTGCTCAAGGCGGAACTCGAACGGCGCGGCCAGACGATCCTGACCGGCGCGGACACGGAATGCCTGCTGGAAAGGGACGGCCACGTCGGCGGGGTGCGGCTGAAGGACGGGCGCGAGATCCCGGCCAATATCGTCGTCATGGCGGTCGGCATCCGGCCCGCCGTCGGGCTCGCCAAGGCGGCGGGCCTCGAAGTCGAACGCGGGGTGGTGGTCGACGATCACATGGTGACGTCCGACCCGGCGGTCATGGCGGTGGGCGAATGCGTCCAGCATCGCGGCGCGTGCTACGGCCTCGTCGCGCCGCTGTGGGACATGTGCCGCTCGCTGGCCGATGGCCTGACGGGCACGCCCAACGGCTATGAAGGCTCGGTCACGTCGACCAAGCTCAAGGTTTCGGGCATCGACCTGTTTTCCGCCGGGGACTTTTCCGGTTCCGACGGCAGCGAGGACATCGTCATGCGCGATGCGGCGCGCGGGCTCTACAAGCGCGTGGTCGTGCAGGACAACAAGGTCATCGGCGCCGTGCTCTACGGCGATACCGCCGACGGCAACTGGTACTTCGACCTGCTGAAGAAGGGCGAGGATATCTCCGATATCCGCGAAGCGCTGATCTTCGGCCAGGCCTTCGCATCCGGGGGCGCGCTCGCGGACCCTAATGCCGCCGTTGCCGCCCTTTCGGACGACGCAGAAATCTGCGGCTGCAACGGCGTTTCCAAAGGCCAGGTCGTCGCCTGCATCGACGGCGGGGCGCACAGCCTCGATGCCGTTCGTTCGACCTGCAAGGCCTCGGCAAGCTGCGGCTCGTGCACCGGCCTGGTCGAGAGCCTGCTGGCGCTGACACTGGGCGGGGCGGTTGAATCCGGGCCCAAGACGCTGTGCAAGTGCACCAGCTTCACTCACGACGACGTGCGCCGCCTGATCCTGGAAAAGGCACTCAAGTCGATCCCGGAAACGATGCAGGAACTGCACTGGACGACGCCGGAAGGCTGCGCCTCGTGCCGTCCGGCGCTCAACTATTATCTCCTGTGCGCCTGGCCGGGCGAGTACGAGGACGACCAGAAGAGCCGCTTCGTCAACGAACGGCTCCACGCCAATATCCAGAAGGACGGGACCTATTCGGTCGTCCCGCGGATGTGGGGCGGGCTGACCACCCCGAACGAACTGCGCGCGATCGCCGATGCGGCCGAGAAATATGGCGCCCGCACGGTCAAGGTCACGGGCGGCCAGCGGATCGACCTGTTCGGCATCCACAAGGAAGACCTGCCCGCGATCTGGGCGGACCTCAACGCGGCGGGCATGGTTTCGGGCCATGCCTACGGCAAGGCGCTGCGCACGGTGAAGACTTGCGTCGGGTCCGAATGGTGCCGCTTCGGGACGCAGGATTCGACCGGGCTGGGCGTCAGGATCGAGCGCATGACCTGGGGCAGCTGGATGCCGCACAAGTTCAAGATCGCGGTCAGCGGCTGCCCGCGCAACTGCGCCGAAGCGACGATCAAGGACTTCGGCGTGGTCTGCGTCGACAGCGGTTACGAGCTTCACATCGGCGGCAACGGCGGCATTCATGTTCGCGCGACCGACCTGTTGTGCAAGGTCGAGACGGAAGAACAGGCGCTGGAAATGTGCGCCGCCTTCATCCAGCTCTACCGCGAGGATGCGCATTACCTCGAACGCACCGCGCCGTGGGTGGAGCGCAAGGGGCTCGAGTGGATCAAGGCGCAACTGCTCGACAATCCCGAGGCGGTGCGCAAGTTCGCGGCGCGTTTCCGCCTTTCCCAGAAATATTCGCAAGTGGACCCGTGGGCCGAGCGTGCGGGCGGCGAGCGCGCCGACCTGCACCAGCACATCGCGGAAGTCCGCCCCCTTCACGTGGAGACTATCGCATGATCGGCAAGTGGCTGGATATCGGGCCCGTCACCCAGATCGAACCGGGCACGGCCCGCACCCTGCCGGTGGCGGGCGGCGAGGAAATCGCCGTGTTCCGCACCATGACCGGCGATTGCTATGCCCTCGTCAACAAGTGCCCGCACAAAGAGGGGCCCTTGAGCCAGGGGATCGTCCACGGCAATGTGGTGACTTGCCCGCTGCATAACTGGAACATCTCGCTCAAGACGGGCGAGGCGCTGGGCGACGACCACGGCTGCGTGCCGACCGTGCCGCTCAAGGTCGATGCCGGGCGCATTTTCCTGCTGCGCGAGGCGGTGGTCCCGCCGGTCAGGCCCGCCGTCGCGGACGCCGCGACGGACAAGGCCGCCTGAACCCGATGGGCACGATCCGCACGACCTGCCCTTATTGCGGCGTGGGTTGCGGTATCAACGCGACCGTAAGCGGGGCGCGCTCGGTCAAGATCGTGGGCGACAAGGAGCATCCCGCCAATCTGGGGCGGCTCTGCTCCAAGGGCACGCACCTGGGGCAGACCGTCGGCCTCGAAGGCCGCCTGCTCCATCCGATGATCGGGAATGCGCAGGCGAGCTGGGACGAGGCGCTCGACCTCGTGGCCGGCCGGATGCGCGCCTGCATTGCCGAACACGGGCCGGACAGCGTGGCGTTCTACGTTTCGGGACAACTGCTGACAGAGGATTACTACGCCGCCAACAAGCTGATGAAAGGCTTCATCGGCAGCGGCAACATCGACACCAATTCGCGTCTGTGCATGGCGAGCGCGGTGGCCGCGCACAACCGTGCCTTCGGCGAGGATGTCGTGCCATGTTCCTACGAGGATCTGGAGGCGGCGGACCTGATCGTCCTGCTCGGCTCCAACACCGCGTGGTGCCATCCGGTCACGTGGCAGCGGATCGAGCAGGCGCGCAAGCAGCGGGGCGCCAGACTGGTGGTGATCGACCCGCGCCGGACCGAAACGGCCGAACGTGCCGACCTGCACATCGCGGTCCGGCCGGACGGCGACGTGGCGTTGTTCAACGCGTTGCTGGCCGAGATGCTGCGGCGCGGACGGGTGGACGAGGCATTCCTTGCGGAACGTTGCTCGGTGCCGACAGGGTTCTGGGCGGACCTCGGGGACGATCCCGGTATTCCGGCGGACCAGTTCGCCGCCTTCGCCGATCTGGTTGCCGCCCATCCGCGCATGGTGACCCTGTTCAGCCAGGGCTCCAACCAGTCGGTCGGCGGCACCGACAAGGGCAATGCCGTCATCAATCTCCATCTCGCCATGGGGCGGATCAACCGCCATGGGGCGGGGCCGTTCAGCATTACCGGCCAGCCCAATGCCATGGGCGGGCGCGAAGTCGGCGGGCTGGCCAACACGCTGGCCTGCCATCTCGGGTTCGAAGCCGGCGAACTGGCCGATGCGGCGGCGTTCTGGAACGCGCCCAACATGTGCAGCGGGCCGGGGCTGAAAGCGGTCGACATGTTCCGCGCCGTGCATGACGGGCGGATCAGGTTCCTGTGGGTCATGGCGACCAATCCCGCCGTTTCGATGCCCGATGCGGGCTTCGTGCGCGAGGCGCTGGCGCGTTGCCCCACGGTTGTCCTTTCCGACGTGATTGCCGATACCGATACGGCGGGCCTCGCCGATATTCGCCTGCCCGCGCTGGGCTGGGGCGAGAAGGACGGCACTGTCACCAATTCCGAACGGCGGGTCAGCCGCCAGCGCCCCCTGTTCGCCGAACCGGGCAAGGCGCGGGCCGACTGGCAGATCCTGTGCGACGTGGCCGGCCGCATGGGCTGGGGCCACGCCTTCGCCTGGCGCACGGCGGCGGAGGTATTCCGCGAATATGCCGCGATGACCGCACTGGGCGTGCGCCGGGGCAAGGCGCTCGACCTGACCGCCTGGGCCGCTTGCACCGCGCGCGAGTACGATACGATGAAGCCGTTCCAGTGGGGCGGCGCGCATCCGCTGGCCGATGCTTTCCCCACGCCCGATGGCAAGGCGCGGCTGATCGCGGTGGCACCGCCCGCGGCAAGGCCGCGCGACCCGCGTTTCCCCTTGCGGCTCAACACCGGGCGCTATCGCGATCATTGGCACACCATGACGCGCACCGGGTTGAGCGCGAAGCTATCCACCCATCGCCGCGAACCCCTGCTCGAAGTGCATGGAGAGGATGCACGGGCCCATGGCCTCGCCGATGGCGGCCTCGCCCGGGTGGCAACACCCCATGGCGAGGCCGTCTATCGCGTGGCGGTGTCGGACGGACAGCGGGCGGGCGAGATCTTCGTGCCGATGCACTGGACCGATGCGATGGGCAGCAACGGCCGCACCGGGCGGCTGGTGCAGCCCTTGACCGATCCGGTTTCGGGCCAGCCGGGGTTCAAGGACACTCCGGCCCGGATCGAGCCGGTCGTGCCGGAATGGCGGGCCTTCCTGCTGACGCGCGAGCCGGTGGCGCCCGCTGCGGCCTACTGGACCCGCGCGCGGGTCGAAGGCGGCTGGCTGGCCGAACTGGCAGGCGAAGGCACCGTGGATGCCGATGCCTTCTTGCCAGCGGGAGAACGCAGCGAAGCGGCCGACATGGCGCGCGGCATGCGCCGTATCGTGGTGCGCGGCGCGGACGGGGAACTGGCGGCGGCGCTCTATGTCACCCGCACGGGCGAATTGCCCGCGCGCGACTGGATCGTGCGCCAGTTTTCCAGGCCCGGCGCCAGCCTTGCCGAATGGCTCGCCGGGCGCCCGGCGACGGCCCAGGCGGATCGCGGGCCGATCGTCTGCGTGTGCAACAACGTCGGCGAACAGGACGTGCGGGCGGCAATCGCCGCAGGCGCGAGCGACGTTGCCGCCGTGGGCGAGAAAACCTGTGCCGGAACCAATTGCGGGTCGTGCCGTCCGATCATTTCCCGCCTGATCGACGAAGCCCGCGCAGCCATGAAGGAAGCCGCAGAATGAGCCCCGAACAGATCGCCCTCGTCCAGTCGAGTTTCGCCAGGGTTGCGCCGATCGCACCGCAAGCGGCGAACATTTTCTACGCCCGCCTGTTCGAAATCGCGCCCGGTGCCCGCGATGCGTGGATTGCCGCATACGGCTTGCTGGCGGGCGCGATGGCCGATGCCGCCGAAGGAGACGGGGCATGATCGAGCCTGGCACTGTCTGGCTGGTCGGTGCGGGTCCGGGCGATCCCGACCTGCTGACGCGCAAGGCGGAAAAGCTGATTCGCGCGGCCAGCGTGGTGTTCTACGACGCGCTGGTCGGTCCGGGCGTGCTGGAACTGGTTCCGGCCCATGTCCGGCTGGTGCCGGTGGGCAAGCGTTCGGGCCGCCATTCGAAGGACCAGAAGACCATCGACCGGCTGATTGTCGAGGCCGCCCTGGCGGGCGAGTGCGTCGTGCGGCTGAAAGGCGGCGACCCGGCGATCTTCGGCCGCGCGACCGAGGAAATGGACGCCTGCCGCGCGGCGGGCGTGCCGGTCCGCGTGTGCCCGGGGGTGACGGCCGCGAGCGCGGCGGCGGCGGGGATCGGCGCTTCGCTGACCCTGCGCGGGCTGGCGCGCAAGCTGACTTTCGTCACCGCCCATGCCCGCGCGGGCGAGACGCTCGATCTCGACTGGGCCGGGCTGGCCGATCCGCAGGCGACTCTGGCCGTCTACATGGGCAAGGCCGCCGCGCCGGAAGTTTCCGCCGGACTGATCGCGGCGGGCCTGCCGGGCGATACGCCGGTGGCGCTGGTCGAAAATGCCAGCCTCGACAGCCAGAGCGTGTTCCACACCCGGCTCGACCTGCTGCCGATCGCGGCGCGCACCGCGCTGGGCGGCGGGCCGGCGCTGATCCTGGTCGGCCAGGCGGTCGAGACATCGCGCCCGCAGCCGCATCCCGCCACGGCAGCGGCGGTCTTGCATCGCGTTTCCGATTGAAAGGGAAAGGCCGGGCTCAGCCCGCGCGGTCTTCCAGTTCTTCACGGTCGAGGATCCTGACCGTCCGCCGCGAAGGCAGATCGATCACCCCGTCGTTCTTGAGCTTGGTGAACTGGCGGCTGACGGTTTCGATGGTCAGGCCCAGGACGTCCGCCACCTGCTGGCGCGAGAACGGCAGGTCGAATTCCTGGTGCGCTTCGCTGGGCGGTCCTTCGCAGCCGGGCTGGACGAGCCGTTCCGACATGTCGAGCAGGAAGGCGGCGATCCGCTCGCTCGCGCTCTTGCGGCCGAGCAGCAGCATCCAGTGCCGCGTGCGGTCGAGTTCCGACAGCGTCCGCTGGAGCAGCTTGTGTTCCAGCGAGGGGTGTTCGCGGGCGAACGCGTCGAAGTCGGCGCGGGAAAAGACGCACACGGTCGCATCGGTCAGCGCCGTCACGCTATGCGCGGTCTGCTTGCCGAAGGGGCGGCCGATGAAGTCCGATGGATAGACCACGCCGACAATCTGTTCGCGCCCGTCCGCCGTGCCGGTGGAGAGCTTGAGCACGCCGTCGATGACGTTCGCGACCAGCACCGAATCTTCCCCTTCCCACAGGAGAGACTGCCCAGGCTCCAGCTTGCGCCGGCGCCCGATCGCGTTAAGTGCCTGTAATTCGTTTGAATCGAGCGCAGCGCAGATTGCCTGGTTACGCACGACACAAGTATCGCAATAGCTCATCCCGTCCGGTTACCAGCACATGCGCGATGCAGCAATGGCAATCGCTTAAATTGCAGTTTATCAAGGCGCTATGCCCGATCTGGAAAAGCCCGCGATCCTTTTCGTCTGTCTCGGCAATATATGCCGTTCGCCACTGGCCGAAGCCGCGTTCCGAAAGGCCGCGCAGCAGGCAGGGCTGGCGGTGGAGGTGGATTCCGCGGGGACGGGCGACTGGCACGTCGGCAAGCCGCCCGATGGCCGGGCGCAGGCGACGGCGGCGCGTTACGGCATCGACATCGGCGGTTACCGCGCGCGCCAGCTGACGGAGGAGGACTTCCGCCGCTTCACGCATATCTTCGCGCTCGATCACGCCAACCTGTCCGACATTTGCGCGCTTGCGCCCGGGGATGGCCGCGCATCTGTCGCCCTGCTGCTCGACATGGTGCCCGGGCGGGAAGGGCAGGCGGTGGCCGATCCCTATTTCGGCGACGACGAGGGATTCGAGGTTACCTGGCGCGATGTGACGGAAGCGGCGGAGGCGCTGGCGGCGCAATTGCTCCAATGACGCCGGGCGTCATGCCCGCTTGCGCGGTCCGGGCGGATCGTGGCAAGCGGTACCGGCCCGGGATGGGCCCTGTCGAGGAACCGCGATGTCGCGCATGACGGTCAATGGCAAGCCGGTCCAGTTCGCCATGGACCCCGATACGCCCCTGCTGTGGGCGTTGCGCGACGCGGCCAATCTCACCGGCGCCAAGTACGGCTGCGGCGTGGGCGACTGCGGGGCCTGCACGGTGCTGGTCGACGGCCAGGCGCTGCGGTCCTGCCTGATTACCATTGCCGAGGCGGAAGGGCGCTTCATCACCACGATCGAAGGG
>JAQVEQ010000001.1 GCA_028697875.1 Novosphingobium sp.
CGTGTCCTGTAGTACCGATGATCGTCCCGTTGGGATCGAAGTAGAACGACACCCGGACAAGTGGTTCACCCGCAGGTAGGTCTAGAGCAACGTAGGCCGGTACCGTGTCGCTGACCGTGGCCTGCATGCCGAGCGTGCCACTGGCTGGCCACATCTGCGCGTCCGAGGATGTCGTGACGTCGCGATTCATGACCAACACGAAACGCATTTTTTCGCCTGCGCTGGCGCCCGTGGCGCTCGCCGTCTCGCTGGGTTGGGCGATGCCTGCCCGTGCGCAATCGTCCGCAGAGGCCGAGGCGTTGCGTCAGGAAATGGCGCAGATGCGCGCGCAGATGCAGGCGATGGCAGCCAGGATCGATGCGCTTGAAGGCGACCTGGCCAGTGCCAATGCCAAGGCAGAGGCGGCCAAGGTCGCCGCCACGCAGGCGAAGGATGCGTCCAAAGACGCGGTCAAGGTGTCGTGGAAGGGCGCCCCGCAGTTCGAAGGCGATAATGGCTGGAAGTTCAAGGTCCGCGGCCGAGGCCAGTTCGATGCCGGTTCGATCGGCGTACCGGCGGGTACGGGTGTCGATGACGGCTTCGGAGTCGAAGTGCGCCGTGCCCGCCTGGGCGTCGAAGGCGGCATGCCGGGCGGTATCGGCTACAAGTTCGAACTCGATTTCGCCGCCAACGAAGTCGAAATCGCCGACGCGCTGGTCGATTACAAGGCGGGTGATGTGAAGCTGACCATCGGCCAGCACAACAACTTCCAGTCGCTGGAAGAGCTGACCTCCAGCCGCTTCACCAGCTTCATGGAGCGCGCCGCCTTCACCGATGCCTTCAACTTCGAACGCCGTGTGGGCGTGTCGGCGCAATACCACAAGGGGCCGCTGCTGGTTCAGACCGGCCTGTTCAGCGACAACCTGGCCGACATCGGCGGCACGTCCAACAACAGCTACGGTGGCGACTTGCGCGTCGTTTTCATGCCGAAGCTGGGCAACGCCCAGCTGCACTTCGGCGGTTCGGTCCACTATCGCGACTTCAACGATGCGGCTTCCACGGTGCGCTATCGCCAGCGTCCGTTCGTGCACTTTACCGGCACGCGCTTCATCAACACCGGCAACATCCCGGCCAAGAGCGAAACCAGCTATGGCCTCGAACTGGCCGGAATTTCCGGTCCGTTCCACTTCGCGGGCGAAGCCTATAGGCAAAAGGTGGCGAGCCCCGGCTTTGCCGACCCGACGTTCTTCGGTGGCTATGCCGAAGTGGGCTACTTCCTGACCAAGGGCGACCATCGCGGTTACAAGAACGGCATTTTCGACCGGGTGAAGCCCAGGCGCGGCTTCGACAAGGGCGGTGTTGGCGCGGTGCAGATCAACCTGCGCTACGACTATCTCGACCTGAACGATGCCGGCATCGCCGGCGGCAAGCAGGAAGGCTATGCGGTGTCGGTGATCTGGACCCCGACCGACTATACCCGCCTGATGGCCAACTACGGCCGGATGGAATACACCGACGCATATTATTTCGACGGTGCCGACTACGACTACGGCGTCGACGCGTTCGGCGTCCGGGCGCAGTTCGACTTCTGATATTTCCCTTCGAATCCGGACTGGGCATGATTTGCGGACCGGCCGGTCGAGGTTACTCTCCGCTGCGCAGAAATGGCAGGAGAGGCGCCAGATGGAACAACTGATCAGGTCGTATTACGCAGCCTACAACGGGCTCGACGGCGATGGGCTTGCAGCCATTCTGCATCCGCAAGTCGAACTGGTGTCAGCCATGGGCACGCAGTCGGGCCGCGATGCCTACCTTGCGACTTACCGGTTCATGACCGGTCAGTTCGTCGACATCATGGAGCCGGAAACAATCGCCGTGGAGGGCAACTGCGCTACGGTGACGATCCGCGACAGTCTGACGGCCAAGGCCGACGTCGACGATTTCATGGGGCAGTCCCTCGCCAAAGGGCAGGAGATCGTGCTGAACCTGACCGGCCGCTATACGGTCGAAGACGGCAGGATCGTGCGGATCGAGGTCGCACCGAGGGAGTAGCCGATCCCCCCATCTGCCGATGCGTCACAGCGTGTGGAGTACGGGAACCAGTTCGTCGAAATGGTCGATCACCCGGTCGGCGCCGAACGTGTCGACCGGGCCATCGTTCATGCCGAAGCGCACGGCGATGCACGGGACCTGCGCGGCGCGGGCGGCCCTCACGTCGACTGTCGTATCGCCGACGAACGCCGTCCGTCCCCCGCCGCAACGGGCGATCATTTCCACGATCGGGTCGGCCGACGGCTTGCTGCGCCCCGGCCCCATGGTGTCGCCGCCAATCACGGTGGCGAAGCGGCCGAGCAGCCCGATCTGGTCGAGCAGCGAGCGGGCGAACTTTTCGAACTTGTTGGTCACCACCGCGACCTTGCAGCCCAGGGCGTCCAGCTCGTCCAGCATGGCCAGGCATCCCGGGAAGGGGCGCGTGTGAACGGCGAGGTTCGCCTCGTAGAAGGTCAGCAGTTCCTTGTAGATCGCCTTGAACTTTTCCTCGTCCATGCCGGCATCGTGGATCAGCGCCCGTTCCAGCATGCGCCGCGCCCCGCCGCCGATCAGCGGCCTGACGTCTTCCAGCGCCATCGGATCGCGCCCCGCCAGGGCAAGCGCATGGTTGAGCGCATGCCCGAGATCCTTGTAGGAATCGACCAGCGTGCCGTCGAGATCGAAGCCGACGATGGCAAACGGGAAATCGGAGGCGGACGGAACAGCGGGGTCGGGACTCATGGCGTGGGCAAGTGCCTGCCCGGTGTGGAAACTGCAAGCGTTTGATGGCATGGCGCGCACCACAGGATAGGAACCAGCCATGAGTGACATTGCCGCAATCGTTCTTGCCGCCGGCAAGGGCACCCGCATGAAGAGCGACACGCACAAGGTGCTCCACCCGATCGCGGGGCGGCCGATGCTGCTGCACCTGATGGATGCGGTCGATGCGCTGGAACCGGCGGCCAAGGTCGTGGTGGTCGGCGACAAGGCGGAACAGCTCGAAGCCGCGCTGGGCGGCAGCGCCAGGCTGGTCCGGCAGGAACCGCAGCTCGGCACCGGCCATGCGGTGCAGCAGGCGGAAGGCGCGCTGGCGGGTTTTTCGGGCGATGTGCTGATTCTCTATGGCGACGTGCCGTTCGTTCCCGCCGAGACTATGCGGGCGATGGTGGAGCGGTTGAACGCTCCCGATGCTCCGGCGGTCGTCGTGCTGACGTTCGAGCCGGAAGATACCCAGGCTTACGGGCGGGTGATCTGCGACCCGGAAGGCGCGGGCGACCGGATCGAGAAAATGGTCGAGCACAAGGACGCCAACGAGGCTGAACGGGCCTGCCGCCGCTGCAATTCCGGGCTGATGGCAGTGAAGGCGCGGGACCTCTTCGCGCTGCTGGCGCGGGTGACCAACGACAATGCCGCCGGCGAATACTACCTGCCCGACATCGTCAATCTCGCCAATGCAGACGGGCGCCATTCGGCAGTGGTCGATACCGATCCCTTTTTCGTGGCCGGAATCAACAGCCGTGGCGAGCTGGCCGCGCTGGAGCGCCAATGGCAAGACCGCCGCCGGGCGCAGGTCATGGCCGACGGGGTCAGCCTCGCCGCGCCGGAAACCGTGTGGTTCAGCTGGGACACCCAGTTCGGCCGCGATGTAACGGTGGAACCCAACGTGGTGTTCGGCCCCGGCGTGAAAGTGGCGGACAAGGTGCGGATTCGCGCCTTCTGCCATCTCGAGGGTGCAACGCTCGCCAGCGGTACGGAAATCGGCCCCTATGCCCGCCTGCGCCCCGGCGCGGTGCTGGAAGAAGGGGCCAAGGCCGGCAATTTCGTCGAAATGAAGAAGGCCACGCTGGGCAAGGGGGCGAAAGCGAACCACCTGACCTATCTCGGCGATGCCGAAGTGGGGGCGGGCGCCAATATCGGCGCGGGCACGATCACCTGCAATTACGACGGCTATTTCAAGTACAAGACCGTGATCGGCGAGCGCGCTTTCATCGGTTCGAACAGCTCTCTGATCGCGCCGGTCAGGATCGGTGCCGACGCCATTGTCGCGGCGGGCAGCGCAGTGACGCGCGACGTGGCCGATGGCGAACTGCGCATGGTCCGCGCCGAACAGCTGGTGAAACCGGGCTGGGCCGACCGTTTCCACGATGCGATGCGCAAGAAGAAGGCGGCGGAGAAGAAGCGCTGATCGCTCCGCGCTTGCCGCGCCGTTTCCCGCCCTTATATCCAATCCAAACGATTTCGGGCCATGCCGTCATCCAACGGCCATTAAGGATATCGCCAATCCATGTGCGGAATTATCGGCATTGTCGGCAAGGAACAAGTCGCGGACCGGCTGGTCGATGGCCTGCGCAGGATGGAATACCGCGGGTACGATTCCGCCGGGGTCTGCACGCTCGATAACGGGCACCTCGTCCGCCGCCGGGCGGAAGGCAAGCTCGCCAACCTGGTGAAGGAACTGGCCGTCAATCCCGCGCCGGGCCTGGTCGGCATTGCCCATACGCGCTGGGCAACTCATGGCGCGCCGACGACCAACAACGCCCATCCCCATGCCACCGAGGAAGTGGCGCTGGTCCACAACGGCATCATCGAGAATTTCCGCCCCCTGCGCGAGGAACTGGTCGCCCGCGGCCGCAAGTTCGAGAGCGAGACCGACACCGAAGTGGTCGCCCACCTCGTGTCGGAGCAGGTCGAGGCCGGCAAGAGCCCGCAGGAGGCGGTGCAGGCCGTGCTGCCCCGCCTGCGCGGGGCCTTCGCGCTGGCGATCGCCTTTCGCCGTTATCCCGGCCTGCTGATCGGCGCGCGGCTCGGCTCGCCGCTGGTCGTGGGCTATGGCGACGGGGAGACTTATCTCGGGTCCGACGCGCTTGCGCTCGCCCCGCTGACGCAGCGGATTTCCTATCTCGAGGAGGGCGACTGGGTCGTGCTGACCCGCGATGGGGCGCAGGTCTACGACGTGGACAACCACCCGGTCGAGCGGGCGGTGACGACCTCGGGCGCGTCGGCGGCGGCGATCGAGAAGGGCAATTACCGCCACTTCATGCAGAAGGAGATCTTCGAGCAGCCGGTGGTCGTGGCGCAGACGCTGCGCTCCTATATCCGGCAGCTCGAACGGCAGGTGACACTGCCGCAGATCGATTTCGACCTGTCCCGGATCAACCGCGTCACTATCGTCGCCTGCGGCACCTCCTATTATGCCGGGATGGTCGCCAAGTACTGGTTCGAACAGTTCGCCCGCGTGCCGGTGGACATCGATGTGGCGAGCGAGTTCCGCTATCGCGAACCGGTGCTGGAAAAGGGCGGGCTGGCCCTGTTCATCTCGCAATCGGGCGAAACCGCCGATACGCTGGCCGCGCTGCGCCATTGCAAGGCGGAAGGGCAGACCATCGCCGTGGTCGTCAACGTGCCGACCAGTTCGATGGCGCGCGAAGCGGACTTGCTGCTGCCGACTCACGCCGGCCCGGAAATCGGCGTTGCCTCGACCAAGGCCTTCACCTGCCAGCTGGCCGTGCTGGCGGCGCTGGCCGCGCATCTTGCCGTCCGGCGCGGGCGGATGGACCGGGACGAGGAAAAGCGCGTCGTCGACCACTTGCTGGAAGCGCCCGCCGCGCTCAACTCCGCGCTGGCCCACGACGAGGAAATCGCCGCCATGGCGCACCTGATCGCCCCGGCGCGCGACGTACTCTACCTCGGGCGCGGGCCGGATTATCCGCTGGCGCTGGAAGGCGCGTTAAAGCTTAAGGAAATCAGCTACATCCATGCCGAAGGCTATGCCTCGGGCGAAATGAAGCACGGCCCCATCGCCCTGATCGACGAAGCCGTGCCGGTGATCGTCCTCGCCCCGTCCGGCCCGCTGTTCGAGAAGACCGTCAGCAACATGCAGGAAGTGCGCGCGCGCGGCGGCAAGATCGTGTTGATTTCCGATGCGGAGGGGATTGCCGAGGCGGGCGAAGGCTGCATGGCGGCAATTGAAATGCCCAAGGTGCACCCGCTGATCGCCCCTCTGGTCTACGCCGTGCCGGTGCAGTTGCTGGCCTATCACACGGCTTGCGCCAAGGGGACGGACGTCGACCAGCCGCGTAATCTTGCCAAGTCGGTAACCGTTGAATAGCCGGTAATCGCCACGCATTTTTACGCCATGGAAACCATTGAGCCCTATTTGCGGGCATGTGGTAGACAACCGATCCGAACTGCAGATTCTGCCGGCCGACTTGCCGCTCGGTGCCCTGCTGGGCTTGAGCGATCCGCCATTGGGCAGCTGGGCGCGCCTGCGCAGCCTGCAATATGCCAACTTCGCCAAGGTCACGCTCGGCCGTTTGCTGTCGCACGGAATCGCGGGATTGGTCGTGCTGATCCTCTTTTTCGGCAAGGCGCCGGTCTGGCTCCTGCTGGGCTGGGCCGTGATTCTCGGCGTTGCGCTCTATTACAGCTACCGGATGGACCATCAGCTGGCCGACTCCAGCCTCGGCACCATCGGCAAGTCCCAATTCCGCCGTCATATGGCGCTTTCCGCGCTTCTGGCGGTTGTCTGGGGCGTCCCGGTCCTGGTCTTCACCCGTTTCGGCGTACCAGCGGACGAATTGGCCGTGTGGGGCGTGCAGGCGATGCTGATTGCCGGGGCTGCCCTGTGGCTGTCGTCGGTGCCGCTCGGGGCGATCCTGTTTACCGTCATTACCGGGGCTTGTGCGATACTGGCCCTGACGCTGGACGGGCATATCGCGATGGTCGCGGTCATTGCCGCCTTCATCGCGGTGGCCGTCGCCGGGACGATCCAGGGCGCGCGGACCCACCTGACCGCCCGCATTGCCGAGGCCGGCGTTGCCGAAAAGAACGAGGTCGTGTCGCTCCTGTTGCGCGAATTCGAGGAAAGCGAGGCCGACTGGCTGTGGCAGGTCGACACGGCCCGCCGGATCCGTTCGGTCAGCCCGCGCTTCGCCTATGCACTGGGGCAGGAACCGGAAAAGGTGGAAGGCATGCCCTTCCTCCAGCTGATCTCGGGCGAGGGATGGGACACGGGCCAGTTCCCGCCCAGCCTGCACGATCTTGCCGAACGGCTGAAACGGCGGGAAAGCTTTTCCAACCTCATTGTCAGGGTCACGCTTGGCAAGCAGCAGAAATGGTGGGAGCTTTCGGGTACGCCCAAGCTCGACGACGAAGGTAAGTTCGTCGGTTTCCGGGGTGTCGGCTCCGATGTGACCGAACAGCGCGAATCGTCGGACAAGATCGCCTATCTCGCCCGGTACGACACGCTTACCGGCCTGCCGAACCGCATGATGCTGATGGAAGCGCTGGGCGATGCGATGAAATACGCCGACCAGTGGCGGAGCCGTTGCGCCTTCCTGATGATCGACCTCGACCGGTTCAAGCAGATCAACGATTCGCTGGGGCACCAGATCGGCGACAGGCTGCTGGCGCAAGTCGCGGAACGCCTCAAGAGCCTGGTCAGCCCCAACGAGCTGTGCGGCCGCCTGGGCGGTGACGAGTTCGCCATCGTGGTGCGCGACGCGTCGGACATGCAGCGGGTGAACGGTGTGGCCCAGTCGGTCATCAACCTGCTGTCGCAGCCTTACGATGTCGACAACCACACGCTCTATGTCGGCTCCAGCGTGGGCTCGGCGGTCGGCCCGCGCGACGGGGCCACGGTCGAGACGCTGATGCGCAATGCGGACCTTGCGCTCTATCGCGCCAAGGACAGCGGGCGCGGCGTCCACGTCCATTTCGAACCGGCGCTCCACCACGACGCGGAAGAACGGCGCAAGCTCGAACTCTCGTTGCGCCACGCGCTCGAACGCGGGGAATTCGCGCTTAATTTCCAGCCGGTGGTCGACGCGCGGAGCGAAGCGGTCGTCAGTTTCGAGGCCTTGCTACGCTGGAACAGTCGCGAGCACGGTTCGGTCAGCCCGGTCAAGTTCATTCCCCTGGCCGAGGATACCCGCCTGATCGTGCCGATCGGCGAATGGGTCCTGCGCGAGGCCTGCCGCGAGGCGATGCATTGGCCGGGGCACATCAAGGTCGCCGTCAATGTCTCGGGCGAACAGCTGCTGGCGCCGGATTTCGCCTCCACCGTGGTCAACGCCCTGTCGGCCACCGGGCTCGATCCGTGGCGGCTCGAAATCGAAGTGACCGAAAGCATCTTCGTGCGCGACGACGTGACCGCGCGCAATACGCTGGAAGAGATCATTGCGCTGGGCTGCAGCGTGGCGCTGGACGATTTCGGCACCGGCTATTCGTCGCTCGGCTACCTGCGGAAACTGCGCTTTTCGACGATCAAGGTCGACCGCAGCTTCGTGCAGGGCGCGGCCAAGGGCAATGCCGAAAGCCTGGCGATCATTCGCGCGGTTGTCGCCATGGCCGACAGCCTCGACATGACGACCACGGCCGAAGGCGTCGAGAACGCGACGGAAGCGCGCCTGATCCGCGATCTCGGTTGCAAGAAGATCCAAGGCTACCATTTCGGCCGGCCGATGAGCGCCGCCGACGTCCAGCGCATTTTCCGCCAGCGCGACAGCGACCGCCAGACCGCCTGAAGCCGGGCTGCCCCGTTACCGGCGAGAGGTCAGGCTTCGACGAGGCCCTTGACCGCGCTTTCGAACAATGCGCGCCCGTCCGTCCCGCCGTGGGCCGGGTCGATCGCCCGTTCGGGGTGCGGCATCATGCCCAGCACGTTGCCCGCTTCGTTCAGCACGCCGGCAATGTCCCGGATCGAACCGTTGACCTGTTCGGCATAGCGGAAGGCCACGCGGCCTTCACCTTCCAGCCGGTCGAGCGTCGCTTCGTCGGCGAAGTAGTTGCCGTCGTGATGGGCGACCGGGATATGGACGATCTGCCCGGCTTCGTAGCCGGCAGTGAACAGCGACTGGCTGTTTTCAACTTTCAGCGGCACGGTGCGGCAGATGAAGTTCTGGCTGGCATTGCGCATCAGCGCGCCCGGCAGCAGGCCCGCTTCGGTCAGGACCTGGAAGCCGTTGCACACGCCCAGCACCGGCACGCCGCGCCCGGCGGCCTCGATCACGGCCTGCATGATCGGGCTGCGCGCGGCCATCGCGCCGGAACGCAGGTAGTCGCCGTAGGAGAAGCCGCCCGGCAGGGCGATGAAGTCGAGCCGGTCGGGCAGGCTGGCATCGCCGTGCCACACGCGGATCGCCGGCGTGCCGGACACTTGTTCCAGCGCGACCGCCATGTCCCGGTCGCAGTTGTAGCCGGGGAAGGTGATGACGGCGGAACGGAATGCCATTACGCGGCCACCTTCTCGATCCGGTAGTTTTCGATCACCATGTTGGCGAGCAGCTTGCGGCACATTTCGTCCAGCGCCTCGTCGGTGACGCTGTCGTCCACGTCGAGTTCGATCAGGCGCCCGGCGCGCACGTCGTTGACGCCGGAAAAGCCCAGACCTTCCAGCGCATGATGGATCGCACGGCCCTGGGGGTCGAGCACGCCGTTCTTCAGGCTGACATGGACGCGGACTTTCATGGGCAGGATGCTCTCAATCACGGGTATGGGATTCGCAGCGAGCCTATGCCCCTAGCCGCGCCGCAGGGCAAGGGCGGGCGCATAGTGCCTCCACCGTATTCGTCATTGCACGTGCTCACGGGGGCGCGGCAATCCCGGGCATCGCACGGAGGCCCCGGATTGCATCGCCGCTCCGTCCTGCGCAGCCTTACTTCTTGCTGCGCAGCTTGCGGTGGACGTTGAGGTCGAACACTTCGCTCGGCCCGTCGCTTTCCAGCAGGCCGAGACGGCGGGCGACTTCCTGGTAGGCTTCTTCCTCGCCGCCGAGGTCGCGGCGGAAGCGGTCCTTGTCCAGCTTTTCGCCGGTCGCCATGTCCCACAGGCGGCAGCCGTCGGGGCTGATTTCGTCGGCCAGGATCACGCGCGAATAGTCGCCGTCCCAGATGCGGCCGAATTCCAGCTTGAAGTCCACCAGGCGGATATTGATCGCCGCGAACATGCCGCAAAGGAAATCGTTGATGCGGATCGCCATCGCGGAGATGTCCTGCATCTCCTCGTTGTTGGCATAGCCGAAGCAGGCGATATGCTCTTCCGCGATCATCGGGTCGCCCAGCGCATCGTCCTTGTAATAGTATTCGAGCAGGGTGTGGGGCAGCGGTTCGCCCTCTTCCAGGCCCAGCCGCGTGCAGATCGAACCGGCGGCCACGTTGCGCACGACGACTTCGATCGGAATGATTTCGACTTGGCGCACCAGCTGTTCGCGCATGTTGAGTCGGCGGATGAAGTGCGTCGGGATGCCGATGTGCGACAGGCGGGTGAACACATACTCGCTGATGCGGTTGTTGATCACGCCCTTGCCGTTGATCGTGCCCTTTTTCTGGGCGTTGAACGCGGTCGCATCGTCCTTGAAATACTGGATGATCGTGCCCGGTTCGGGGCCTTCGTACAGGATCTTTGCCTTGCCTTCGTAGATCTGGCGGCGACGCGACATGGGCCTTGCCCTTTCAAGTGAAAAAACAGAGCGCCCCGGCTGACGAAGCAGAGTGGCTTCGTGCGGGGCCGGGGCGCTTTTGGCCCCATAGTATGAAACGGGCGTGAAGGCAATTGCGCGGCTGCATGGGCCCCATATCCCGCGCTCATGGCCATCGCGGTGCGGGCATTGGCCGGGGATGGGATCGTGCCTGGCCGCATTACCCGACTGGCGTGGAAGGAGCATGGTGAGGAGGGCGAAAGCCCCAGGCCGATCCAGTATTGGCCGCAGCGTTTGTGACGCCTGCGGTTGTATGATCGCCGCGCTTGCGGCAAAGCGCCCCCATGTCGGGTCCTTTTGCAGACCATGCCGCCGATCTCGCTGCCTTGGCGGAAAAAGCGCGGCTGCGTAGCTTGCGTCCGCGCGAAGGCGTGGACTTCGCCTCCAACGATTATCTCGGCCTTGCCGCCGATCCGCGCCTGAAACGGGCCATTGCGGAAGCGATGGAGCGCGGCGTGCCGGTCGGTTCGGGCGGGTCGCGCCTGCTGCGCGGCAACCACGCCGAGCACGAGGCGCTGGAGGCAGAGGCCGCCGCCTTCTTCGGCAGCGAAAGCGCGTTGTTCTTCGTCAACGGCTATGGCGCGAACTCCGCCCTTGTCGCGACTCTGCCGCAAAAGGGCGACGTGGTAGTCTACGACAAGCTGATCCACGCGAGCCTGCACGAAGGGCTGCGCCTGACCCGCGCCGACCGGGCAGTGGCCGAACACAACGATGCGCAAGGTTTCGCCGACGCGATCGCGCGCTGGCGGGCGAAGGGCGGCACGGGCCGGGTGTGGATCGCTGCCGAGAGCCTCTATTCGATGGACGGGGACAAGGCTCCGCTCGACGATCTGATGGCGCTGGCCGACGAACACGACGGCGTGCTGCTGGTCGATGAAGCACATGCGACGGGTGTGTTCGGCGAACGGGGCCGGGGGCTGGCGGCGCATCTGCAGGGGCGCGGCAACCTGATGACATTGCACACCTGCGGCAAGGCGCTGGGGTGCGAAGGGGCGCTGGTTTGCGCGCCGCGCGTGGTGAAAGATTTCCTCGTCAACCGGGCGCGCGGCTTCATTTTCTCGACCGCGCCGAGCCCGCTGATGGCCGCTGCCGTGCGCGAGGCATTGCGGATCTGCGCGGAGGAGCCGCAGCGGCGGGATCGTCTCGTATCGTTGATTTCCCATGCCGATTCGGTTCTTTCCCCGCTCGGCATCGCGCCGTCCGGTTCGCAGATCGTACCGATCGTTCTGGGGGAGGATGCCCGCGCGATGGCGGCGGCCGAGGCCATGCAGCGCGCCGGGTTCGACATTCGCGGCATCCGCCCGCCGACCGTGCCGGCGGGAACCGCACGCCTGCGCTTGTCGTTGACGCTGAACGCCACGCCGGAGGATGTCGACGCGCTGGCGGAAAATCTTGCGGGGGTGCTGTCATGATGGGTTTTGCCGTCACCGGAACCGATACGGACGTGGGCAAGACGGTCTTTGCCGCCGGTCTCGCCGGGTATCTCGACGCCTGGTACTGGAAGCCGGTGCAGGCAGGGACGGAAGACGGGACCGACGCCTTGCGGGTCGCCGCCTTGTCCGGCCTGCCGCCCGAACGCATCCTGCCCGAAGCCTATCGCCTGACGACGCCCTGTTCCCCCCACCGCGCGGCGGAAATCGACGGCGTGCGGATCGAGGAGGCGGCGCTCGCCTTGCCCGAACAGCGGCCGCTGGTGGTCGAAGGGGCGGGGGGCGCGCTGGTTCCCTTGCGCCACGACCTGCTTGTCGCGGACCAGATCGCCAGCTGGGGCCTGCCTGCCATCGTGGTCGCGCGCACGACGCTGGGCACGATCAACCATTCGCTGATGACAGTGGAGGTTCTGCGCGCGCGCGGCGTGACCGTACACGGGGTCGCCTTCGTCGGCGACGCGAACGAGGACAGCGAAGCGACCATCTGCCGCATCGGCCGGGTCCGGCGGCTGGGGCGGCTGCCGTTCCTCGATCCGCTCGACGCGCCCAGTCTCGCCCGCGCCTTTGCCGAAGGGATCTGCCTGTGAGCGGTTCGCCTGTCTGGCATGCCTTCACCCAGCATGGGCTGGGCGAGCCGATTCCGCTGGTCACCCATGCGGAAGGGGCGGCGCTGTTCACTGCCGACGGGCGGCGGATCGTCGATGCCATTTCGAGCTGGTGGGTGACGACGCACGGTCATTGCTACCCGCGCGTGATGGAGGCGATCCGCGCCCAGACCGGCAAGCTGGACCAGCTGATCTTCGCCGGCTGGACCCACGAACCGGCCGAAGAGGTCGCGCGCGGCCTCACTGCGATCATGCCGCCGGAACTGACCCGCGTGTTCTTTTCCGATTCCGGATCGACCTGCGTCGAAGTCGCGCTGAAGATGGCGCTGGGCTACTGGGCCAACCGGGGCGAGGCGCGTCACCGGATCGTGGTGATGGAACACAGTTACCACGGTGACACGATCGGGGCGATGTCGGTCGGTGCGCGGGGCGTGTTCAACGCCGCCTATGCGCCGCTGCTGTTCGATGTCGGGCGGGTGCCGTTCCCTGGCGAGCCGCAGGCGGCGCTTGACGCGCTGGAGGCGGAATGCCGCGCGGGCGCGGCGGCCTTCATTGTCGAGCCGCTGGTCCTCGGTGCGGGCGGGATGCTGATGTACGGCCCGCTCCTGCTCGCCGAAATGCGCGCCATCTGCGAGGCATACGGGACGCTGTTCATTGCCGACGAAGTGATGACCGGGTGGGGGCGCACCGGCACCCTGCTGGCCTGCGAACAGGCCGGGGTCGCGCCCGACCTCCTCTGTCTGTCCAAGGGGCTGACGGGCGGGGCGCTGCCGCTTGCCGTGACCATGGCGAGCGAGCCGATCTGGGACGCGCACTATTCGACCGACCGGTCGCTGACCTTCTTCCATTCCTCCAGCTACACGGCGAACCCGATCGCCTGCGCGGCGGCGGCGGAAAACCTTGCCGTGTGGCGCGAGGAGCCGGTGCTCGACCGAGCGGCGGCGCTCGGCGTGCGCCAGCGCGACCGGCTCGCGGCGCTGGAAGGCCACCCGGCCGTGGCCAATCCGCGCCGTTGCGGAACGATCGCGGCGATGGAACTGGGCGGGGGCGACGCGGCCTATCTTTCCGACCTGGGGCCGCGCCTGCTGGCTCATTTCCGCGAGGCGGGCGTGCTGCTGCGGCCGCTGGGCAATACCGTCTACGTCATGCCGCCCTATTGCATCGGGGAAGACGATCTCGACGCCATTTACGCCGCCATCCGTTCGGCGGCCGATGCCATCGCGGCGGGCAGGTTCAGCTAAGCCGGCCGTCCGCGCCGATCACTCTCACGGCCGGTTCCAGCCCGAGCACTTGGGCCAGGGCCTTGAGATCCTTTTCCGTGCGGTTGGTGAACAGGACGCTGGCCGGTTTGCGCATGGCGAGCACCAGTTGCCCTTCTTCGACCGACAGCGCGCTTTGCGCCAGCGCTTCGGGGCTTTCGGCACTGAACCGGCGGCACAGCCGGATGGCGAGGCCCCAGGCGCGCCCTTCGTGCAGGCTGGCGGGCGTGGCGATCCGTTCAAGCTCCGGAAGCTGCGCGTTGCGCCCGGCATTGGCGCAGACGGCGGCGGCGATCATCGCGCGCCCTTCTCCGTCGAGGCCGACCCAGCGTTTGCGCAGGGCCCATTCGACCGCTTCTTCTGCGCGCAGGTTCGGTTCCGTGCGGTGGGCGGCCAGCGCCAGCATGGTCGCGGCAAGGCGCAGGCGCTTGCGCCCTTCGCCGGCGGCGGGCGAGGCCAGCGCCGTCCAGCGCGCGACCAGTTCGGCGAACTGCGACGGGCTGCCGAGCACTTCGGTAAAGTCCCTGACCCCGGACAGCAGCGGGTCTTCCGCCTGCTGGTGACGGCTGAGCTGGCGGTAGAGCAGCCCTTCGCGCAGGCCCCAGGACGAAAAGACGACGCTTCTCGGTTTCAGTTCGCCCATCAGCGCACCCAGCAGGGCCGCCGTGTCGGGCAGCATGGCAAGGCGCGAGGACGAAACCATCGGGGTGTCCGTCGCCAGCTTGCCCTGTTCCATTTCCCCGCACAGCGCCAGCGCGTCCCCGGGCGACATGGTGAAGCCGTGCGGGTCGTCGAACGGCCATTCCAGCTTGTGCATGGCGTAATGCGCCAATGCGCGGTGCGAGCCGCCGACGAGGTAAAGCGGCAGGTCTTCACCGCCCGCCCAGTCCGCGGCATCGAGCAGCTTGCATACCCGGCGGGTGAATTTCGCGCTGCCGCCTTCGCGCATCTGCGGCAGGCGCAGGGTGCCGAGCGGCAGGCTGGTGCCGTGTTCGCACGTTCCGCCGTCGATATCGACCAGTTCCAGGCTGCCGCCGCCGATGTCGGCGACGATCCCTTTCGCGCCGGGAAAGGCGGCGATCACGCCGGTGGCGCTGGCCAGGGCTTCTTCCTCGCCGGAGAGCTGGCGCACGTCGAGCCCCAGCGCGCGCACGGCGTCGAGGAACTGCGCCCCGTTTTCCGCATCGCGCGAGGCGGCGGTGGCCACCGTTTCCACCTGTTCGACCTTGCGCAGGCGCAGGATCGCGGCATAGCGGGCGAGCGCGGCGAGTGCGGCCTGCATCGCCTTGTCGGCCAGCAGCCCGTTTTCGGCCACGCCCTTGCCGAGTCTGGCGGAAACCTTTTCGTTGAGCAGCACTGACGGCGCCCGGGCCGGTCCTCCGAAAATGACCAGCCGGACGGTGTTGGAGCCGATATCGATAACTGCGCGTTCGGCGTTCATCGCGCCGCCTGCATGCCGGGGAAGGGGCCGCCAGCGGTACCGGCGGTCAGGCGGCCCCCCGCCGCAGCGACAGCTTGGGCACCTTGCGCCCCCTGGCCAGCGCCGCACCGCGGCCCGAAAGCGAGGGGTTGGTCATGAAATAGCGGTGCAGGTTGAATGGTTCTTCGCCCTTGTCCATCCGGTGGTAAGTCCCGTCAGGCTCCAGCAGCCAGCTCTGCTCGGTGTCAAGCAGGTTCGCCACCATAACCTGGTCCAGCACCTGGTCATGCACGGTCTTGTTGCGGATCGGCACCAGCAGTTCGACGCGCCGGTCGAGATTACGGCTCATCCCGTCGGCCGAGGAAATGAACACTTCCGCCTTGGGATTGGGCAGGGGCGCCCCGGCGGCAAAGGCCCAGATCCGGCTGTGTTCGAGGAAACGGCCGATCACGGACTTGACCGCGATGTTTTCCGACAGGCCGGGAATGCCGGGCCTGAGACAGCAGATGCCGCGTATCACCAGGTTGATTTCGACCCCGGCGTTGCTGGCGGCATAGAGCCGGTCGATCAGCCCGTCGTCGGTCAGCTGGTTCATTTTCGCCCAGATCGCGGCCGGCTTGCCCGCTTGCGCGTTGGCGATCTCGCGGTCGATGCATTCGTACAGCTTGTCGCGCAGGCCGATGGGCGAAATGGTCAGCAGTTCCATCTCGCGCGGTTCGACATAGCCGGTGATGAAATTGAACAGCCGCCCCGCGTCGCGCCCGGCCTTGGGATCGGCAGTGAAGAAGCTGAGGTCGGTATAGATCCGCGCCGTGACCGGGTGGTAGTTGCCGGTCCCGAAATGGCAGTAAGTGCGGTAGCCGTCTTCCTCGCGCCGCACGACCATGGAAACCTTGGCGTGGGTCTTCCAGTCGACGAAGCCGTAGATCACCTGCACCCCGGCGCGTTCGAGCTGGCTTGCCCAGAGGAGGTTCTGTTCCTCGTCGAAACGGGCCTTGAGCTCGACCACGGCCGTGACCGACTTGCCCGCCTCCGCCGCGGCGATCAGCGCGGCGATCACGGCCGACTGCTTGCCCGCGCGGTAAAGCGTCTGCTTGATCGCGACGACATCCGGGTCGGCGGCCGCCTGGCGCAGGAAATCGATCACCACCTCGAAGCTTTCGTAGGGGTGGTGGATGACGATGTCCTTTTCGCGGATCGCGGCGAAGCAGTCGCCGTCGTGTTCCTTGATCCGTTCCGGGTAGCGCGGGCTGTAGGGTTCGAACTTGAGATCGGGGCGGTCTTCGTCGGCGATCGCGGAAAGCCCCGCCATGCCGACCAGCCCGCCGGTCTTGATGACCATCGCCTGGTCGAGGCGCAGCTGTTCGCGCAGCAGGTGTTCGGCCGCCTGGTCGAAATCGCCCTGCAACTGGAGGACGATGACCTTGCCGCGCCGCCGCCGCTGGATCGCGGTGCGGTAGTAACGGACGAGGTCCTCCGCGTCTTCCTCCACCTCGATGTCGCTGTCGCGCAGCACGCGGAACACGCCGTTTCCTTCGACCCGGAAGCCGGGGAACAGCAGTTCGGCGTTACGGGCGATCAGGTTTTCGATGCTGACATAGATCGCCCTGTCGCCCGGGACGCGCAGGAAGCGCGGCAGGGCGGCGGGAATCATCACCATCTCCATCACCGGCGCGCCGTCCGCGATGCGGGTCAGGGAAAAGAGGATGCCCATCCCCAGGTTGGCGATGAAGGGGAAGGGGTGAGCCGGGTCGATCGCCTGCGGCGTGATGACCGGCAGGACCGTGTCGAGGAAATGGGTCTTCAGCCAGTCGATCTGAGCCTGGTCGAACGGCTGGTCGTCGGCGACGACGATGTCTTCGTTGGCCAGCAGGCCCTGGAGTTCCTGCCACACCGCCTGCTGCGCGGTCTGCAGGTCGATCACCGTCTCGCGGACGGCGGCGAGCTGTTGCGACGGGGTGAGGCCGTCGATCGAGATTTCCTCGATATGGCGTTCCACCTGCCCGGCCAGCCCGGCGACGCGAACCATGGTGAATTCGTCGAGGTTGTTGCCGGAGATCGAAAGGAAACGCAGCCGTTCGAGCAGCGGGTAATCGGTGTTGCAGGCTTCGTCGAGCACCCGCCGGTTGAAGCTGAGCCAGCTCAACTCGCGGTTGAAGAAGCGGTTCCCGCCTTCGGGGATTGCCAGTGGTGCGGGTTCGTCCGCGCCGGTGCTGTTCGAATCGATGTCTTGGCGTTCCATAGCGGTCAGTCGCATCGGTCGTTGCTGTTACATTCCGATGACATGGGGGCACCCGGCGCGAATGCAAAGGGGGTTCCCGGGCATTTCCGGGGTTAATTCCGCAAGCGTGCGGAATGCGGTGGACGGCAGGCGAAAACCTGCGCACCTTTGCGGCGCAAATCATGCCTTGCGGGAGAGGACGAAGGAATGGCGGCGACACTGGCCGAACTGGAACGGCGGCTGCACCGGGCCGAGGCGCGGCTCGCGATCATGGCGCTGGAAGCCGAATATGCGCGCAGCTGGGATGCCGGAGACGCCCGGGCCTGGGCGGCGCTGTTCACGGCGGACGGGGTGTTCGACATGGCGGCGGTGGGGGCCAACCCCCGTTCGGTCATGCGCGGAACGGCGGAACTGGAGGGATTCTGCCGCCAGGTCGATTCCATCTATCGAGGCCTGCACTTCATGCACTTGCCGTGGCTGGACATCGGCGAGGAGACGGCGCGCGGGCGGCTCCATTTCCAGTGGATCGGCCTGCAACATGCCGGGGCCGGCCATTTCGGGCGGCGCGACGCCTCGGGTTACTACGATGTCACATATGCGCTGGCCGATGGCGAATGGAAGATCCGCCATCGCCTGGAAAAGGCGATAACCGGGACCGTGGCCGAGCATTTCGACGTCTACCTCGCACCCGAACCCCTGCCGCCGGAGTAAGCCGGGACGCCGGGTGCCCGGTGGCTCATCCGTCGGCGAACTGCGCGATCACTTCGAGGAATGCCGGGCCGTAGACTTCGCGCTTGCGCGTGCCGATGCCGCTGATGTGGGCGAGGTCGGCGTCGGACCGGGGACGCTTGGCGGCAAGGTCGCGCAAGGTGCTGTCGTGGCACACGACATAGGGCGGGACCCCGGCTTCCGTCGCCAGGTCCCGCCGCAGGGCGCGCAGGGCGTCGAACAGCGGATCGCCGACCGGGTTGGCTTCCCCATTGGCCCGCTTGCCCCGGCGGGTGCGGACAGGCGGCAGGACGAGCGCAACCGCTTCCTCCCCCCGCAGGAACGCGCGGGCCGTGGGGCCCAGAACCAGCCCGCCATGCTCGTTCGTCTCCAGCGCGTCGCGGACCATGAGCGCGCGGGCGGCAGGCTTGAGCAAGTGCGCTTCTTCCGCCCCGACAATCCCGAAGACGGACAGCCGGTCGTGCCCGCGCTGGACGACCCGGTCGTTCGCCTTGCCGGTCAGCACCGCCTCGATATGGCCAAGGCCGAAGCTCTGGCCGGTGCGGTAGACGGCCGACAGCAGCTTCTGCGCGGTTTCCGTCGCGTCGGCGCAGGCGGGCGGCGTCAGGCAGTTGTCGCAATTGCCGCAAGTGGCGGGCGGATTCTCCCCGAAGTGGCGGAGGAGGACGGCGCGGCGGCAGCCGGCGGTTTCGACCAGCCCGCCCAGCGCGGAAATGCGCGCGCGTTCGCCCTGCTGGCGGGCCGGGTCGACTTCCGCGACGCGCTGGTGCGCGCGGACGAAATCCTCCGGTCCCCATAACAGCGTGGCCATGGCCGGTTCGCCGTCGCGGCCCGCACGGCCGCTTTCCTGGTAATAGCTCTCGATCGACTTGGGCAGCCCGGCATGGACGACGAAACGGACGTCGGGCTTGTCGGTCCCCATGCCGAACGCGACGGTGGCGACCATCACCATGTCCTCGCTGTCGAGAAAGGCAGCCTGGTTGGCGGCGCGCACGGCGGGGTCGAGCCCGGCGTGATAGGGCAGGACCGGGCGCCCCTTGCCGCCGAGGCTTTCGGCCAGCCGTTCGGTCATGGCGCGGGTCTGGGCATAGACGATGCCGGGGCCGGGATTGGCGGCCAGCACGTCCGCAAGCTGCCGGGTCAGCCCGTCGCGCGGCTGCACGGCGTAACGGATGTTGGGCCGGTCGAAGCCGGAAACGATCAGCCCGTCTTCCGGCAGGCCGAGCTGGGTGAGAATGTCGGACCGCGTATGCCCGTCCGCCGTCGCGGTCAGCGCCAGGCGGGGGACTTGGGGGAAGGCGTCCAGCAAGGGGCGCAGCAGGCGGTAGTCGGGGCGGAAATCGTGCCCCCATTCGGAAACGCAGTGTGCTTCGTCGATGGCGAACAGGCAGATGCGGGAGCGTTCGAGCAGGCTGCGGAAACCTTCGCCGCTTGCCCGTTCGGGGGCGGCGTAGAGCAGGTCCAGCTCGCCCGCGACCAGCCGGTCCTGCGTTTCGCGCCAGTCGGCGTCGGCAGAGGTCAGGCTGGCTGCCCTGATGCCCAATGCGCGGGCCGAGCGCAGCTGGTCGTGCATCAGCGCGATCAGCGGCGAAATCACCACGCAGCATCCCGGCAGCGCCACGGCGGGCAACTGGTAGCAGAGCGACTTGCCCGCGCCGGTCGGCATGATAGCCAGCGTGCCCTGCCCGGACAGGACCCGGCCGATCACCCGTTCCTGCACCCCGCGGAAGGATTCGAAGCCGAAAACGTCGTGGAGGAGAGTAGCGGGATCGGGAAGCATCGTCCGGCCTATAGAGAGCTTGCCGCCATCCGCCTAGCGGCCAGCCCGGCTTGTCGGCCGGTCACGGCCGTTCTGTGCCGGGGGCCATCGCTCCTGCGTCAGGCGGAAGCGACGAACTTGAGGTTCTGGTAGGCTTCGAGCCCTTCGATCCCGCCTTCGTGGCCGTGGCCGCTTTCCTTGACCCCGCCGAACGGGGTTTCCGGCGTGGAGACCGCCAGCGTGTTGATTCCCATCATCCCCGCCTCGATCGCCTCGGACACCGCCTGGCTGGTCTTGAGCGAGTTGGTGAAGGTGTAGGAAGCGAGGCCGAAGTTCAGCGAATTGGCCCGTTCGATCACTTCGTCGAACGTGCGGAACGGCACCATCGGCACGACCGGGCCGAACGGCTCCTGGGTCATCAGCTTGCAGGTGTCGGGCAGGTCGCGGATCACGGTCGGCTGGAAGAAGAACCCCTGGTTGCCGTGCTTGGCCCCGCCGGTCATGACCTTGCCGCCGTTTTCGCGCGCATCGCGGACGAATGCCTCCATCGCCTCGACCCGGCGCGGATTGGCGAGCGGGCCCATCTCGGTTCCCGCTTCGAGTCCGGGGCCCAGCCTGCGCGCGGCGGCCAGTTCGGCAAAGCGCGCCACCAGCGGTTCGTACACGTCCTGCTGGATGTAGAAGCGGGTGGGGGAGACGCAGACCTGGCCGGCATTGCGGAATTTCCCCGCGACCAGCGCCTGCGCCGTCTGTTCGATGTCGACATCGTCGAACACGATCACCGGCGAATGGCCGCCCAGTTCCATTGTCGTGCGTTTCAGGGTGTCGGCCGCCTGCCGCATCAGCAGCTTGCCCACCGGGACCGAGCCGGTGAACGTGATCTTGCGGACGACCTGGGCCTTCATCAGGTATTCGGAAACGAACGCGGGCTGGCCGTAGACCACGTTGAGCACGCCCGCAGGGAGCCCGGCGTCCTGGAAACAGCGCGCCATTTCCAGGCAGGTGGCGGGCGTTTCCTCGGACGGCTTGATGATGATCGAGCAGCCCGCCGCGACCGCGCCCGCCATCTTGCGGATCGGGGCGAGGGCGGGGAAGTTCCACGGGGCGAAGGCCGCGACCACGCCGACCGGTTCGCGCATGACCATCTGGCGCGTGCCGGGCACGCGGGCAGGCACGATGCGGCCATAGGCGCGCTTGCACTCTTCCCCGTACCATTCGATCACGTCGGCGGCGTAGATCACTTCCAGCCGCGCTTCGCCGATCGGCTTGCCCTGTTCCAGCGTCAACACGGTGGCCACGTGCTCGGCCCGTTCGCGCAGCAGGTCGCTCGCCTTGCGCATGATCCGCGCGCGTTCCAGCGCGGTGGTCTTGCGCCACGACTTGAACGCCGTTGCCGCCGCCGCGATCGCGTCGTCCAGCACAGCCTCGTCCGCGAAGGGACAATCGCCGAGCGAAGCCCCGGTGGCGGGGTTGAGCACCGGCTCGCCATGGCCTTCGCCATTGCGCCATTCGCCGTCGATCAGGAACTGGAGTGTGGGATACATCGTGCGCCTCTGGTGCCGGTCGGTGTGTATTGCGGGCGGAAGCCTATTTCTTCAGCAGCGGCTTTTCGATCCCTACCAGATCGGTCAGGGCGTCGAACAGCCCGGTGAAGTCCTTGCCGCCGAAGCCGCGCGCCCGCGCGACGTTAAGCGCATCGCGCGCCGCGCTGCCGACCATCAGCGGCAGGCCGAACCGGTTCGCCGCGTCGAGCGCGATCGACAGGTCCTTGTGGGCAAGATCGATCTGGAAGCCGGGCGAAATGTCCCCGGCGAGCGTCTTGGCCGGATAGTAGCTCTGCAGGAAGCCGTTGGTCGCGGTCGTGCCGTTGAGCGCCTTGAGCTCGGTTTCCAGGTCGATGCCCAGCGCCGCGCCCAGCGTCAGCGCTTCGGCATTGAGCTGCGAGAGGGCGACGGCGAGGAAGTTGTTCACGATCTTGATCCGGATGCCGGAACCCGGCCCGCCGCAATGGACGATCGTGTCGCCCATCGCGTCGAGCATCGGCCGGACCGTTTCGAGATGCCCGGCTTCCGCGCCCGCCATGAACAGCGATTCGCCCCGGTCCGCGTGCATGGCGGAACGGCCCACCGGCGCATCGACGAAGCCGCAGCCCGCATCCTTGCACGCCTGAGCCACCCGGTCGGTCATGGCGGGGTCGATCGTGCTCATGTCGACGACGATGCCGCCTTGCTTGAGATTGGGCAGGATCTCGCCTTCGACAACGCCTTGGACGTGCTGCGAATTGGGCAGCATGGTGAAGATCACGTCGGCCTGGCTTGCCGCGTCGGCGGCGCTGGCGGCAGCGCGGCCGCCTGCTTCGACCACGGCGGCGATCGCGTCCGGGTTGAGGTCGAATGCGACCACGTCGAAACCGGCGCGCGCGATATTGGACGCCATCGGGCAGCCCATGCGCCCGAGCCCCACGAAACCGACAGTCATGGCCACTTTGGACAGCTCCTCTCTCTCACTTCGGGGCAGGGGAGTAACCAGCGCCGGAGAGGCAGGCAAGAGCGGTGTTCGAAAAAGGTTGAAAAATCTGCGCGGGCGCGCTCTTAGCTATGCTTGGTATAGTGAAATTGAAGTTCGCACCATTGCAAGTTCGTCACCCTGAACTTGGTTCAGGGTCCATTTCTCCCCACGGACCGTTGGTCCCGGAGGCGCGATGGATGCTGAACCAAGTTCAGCATGACGGTTGTCAATAGTGCGAACTAAGGTCCTAGGGAGAATGCCGCCATGGCCGTCGGTCTGATCGGTCTCGGGAATATCGGATACCATTTTGCCGTGCGATTGCTCGATGCCGGGCACGATCTCGTCGTGTTCGATCTCGACAAGGAGGCGATGGAACGGGTCGTGGCGCTGGGCGCCAGATGGGCGAACGATGCGAAGGACGTCGCCTCCCAGGCGGAGATCGTTCTCCTTTCGCTGCCCATGCCGCAGATCGCCAGGGACGTCGCCACCGGAGCGGGCCAGGTGATCGACGGTGCGGCGGTGCGGATCGTGCTCGACCTTTCGACCACCGGCCCGGCGGTCACGCGCGAAATCGCCGCCGCCCTGGCGGACCGGGGCATCGGCTTCGTCAGCGCGCCGGTCAGCGGCAGCACCGTCGCGGCACAGGCCGGCACGCTGACCGTGATGGCCGCTGGCGAGAAGGCGGCGTTCGACGAAGTAAAGCCGCTGATGGAAGCGATCGGCAGGAACGTGTTCTACATCGGCGCGGACGCATCGGCCGGGCAGACGATGAAGCTGATCAACAACACGCTCTATACGGCCAGCATGATCGCCACTTGCGAAGCCTTCGTCTACGGTGTCAAGGCCGGGCTCGATTTCCAGACCATCCTCGACGTGCTCAACGTGTCGAGCGGGCGTTCGTTCGCCTCGATGGAACGCATTCCGGGCAGCGTGCTCGACCGCAGCTTCCCGCTGCGCTTCACCACCAACCTGCTCAACAAGGACGTGAAGATGCTGGTCGAGGATGCCGAACGGCTCGGCGTCCCGATGACGGTCAATCCCGTCGCGCGCGAGTACCTCGACTTCGCGGTTTCGCAAGGGCTGGGCGAGAAGGACAATGTCGAACTGATCAAGCTGATCGAGAAAGCGGCCGGGGTCACGGTCGGCGGTTAGTATGGTGGAAGCGAGGTTCGCTACACTGCAAGTTCGTCACCCTGAACTTGGTTCAGGGTCCATTTCTCCCCACGCACCGGCATATCTGGAGGCGGAATGGATGCTGAAACAAGTTCAGCATGACGGTCTAAAAACGACATGAACTTTGCTTCCACCATACTGGCCGGGCGGCTGAGCCGGCAAACATGAAGAGAGGGAATTCCCGATGGGACTGCTGAAAATCCGCAAGAAGCTGCTCAACGTTGAAACCATCTACCATGAAGGCGGCCCGGTGGCGTCCGAACCGCTGCTCCAGGCGAGCGTGGCGGTGGTCATCAACAACCCCTATGCCGGGCGTTATGTGGAGGACCTGTCCGACCTGGTCGAAGCTTCCAAGGAGATCGCCAAGGACATCGTGCCCGAACTGCTCGACGCCGTCGGCGGGGCGGACAAGGTGGAAACTTACGGCAAGGGCGCGATCGTCGGCCTCAATGGCGAGCTGGAACACGGCGCCGTGTGGCACGAGGCGGGCGGCTGGTCGCTGCGCGCGATGCTGCCCAAGGCCAAGGCGCTGGTCCCGGCGGCCAAGGCCGTGGCCGCCGCCGGGTATCGCCTGCCGATCCCGGTTCACAATATCGAGGCGTGCTACGTGCGCAGCCATTTCAGCAGCGTCGAAGTCGGCGCACTCGACGCGCCGCGCCCGGACGAGCTGTTCTACGCGCTTGCGGTCGGCACCGGCGGGCGCATTCACGAACGGCTCGGCGGCCTCAGGGTGGAGGACATTTCGGTCCATGACGGCCAGCGCTGATCCGGAAAAGCCGGTCGTTCTCGTGCTGGTGTTCCTGTCGGAGGAACACCGCCAGCTCGTCGGCGACACGTTCGAGATGATCTATGCCCCGAACGAGGACCTGGGGAAGGATCGTTCGGCCGGCCGGGCGGCGATGGCCGCGCGCGGGCAGGACATCCGCATCGTGCTGACCAACGGCACCAACGGCATTCTGCCGGAAGAGATCGACGCGCTGCCCAATCTCGAACTGATCTGCACGCTGGGCGTCGGCTACGAAAACGTCGCGCTCGACCATGCGCGGGCGCGCGGCATTCCGATCGCCAATGCGGCGGGAACCAATGCCGAATGCGTCGCCGACCACACGATGATGATCCTGCTCGCCGCCGTGCGCGGGTTGCTGTTCCTCGATACGAGCACGCGCAACGGCCTCTATCGCGACGACCTGCCGCGCCCGCCGCATATCTCGGGCCGCAGGCTCGGGCTGGTCGGCATGGGTTCGATCGGGCAGGCGGTCGTCCGCCGCGCCCAGGGGTTCGATTTCGAAATCGGATACTGCACTCGCAGCGAACGGCCGGAACTGCCCTATCCCTGGTTCGCCGATGTGTGCGATCTGGCCGAATGGTGCGACGTCCTGGTGGTCGCCGCGCCGGGGGGCAAGGAAACGCACCACATGGTCGGCGCGCAAGTGCTCGATGCGCTTGGCCCCGCGGGCGTCGTGGTCAATGTCGCGCGTGGATCGCTGCTTGATACGGCGGCACTGGCGCAGGCGCTGCGCGAGGGGCGGATCATGGCCGCCGCGCTTGACGTCTACGAAGGCGAGCCGGTTGCGCCGGCCGAACTGCTGGACATGCAGAACGTCGTCCTGACCCCGCACATCGCCGGGATATCGCCCCAGGCGATCCATAATTCGGTAGTCCGCTTCATCGACAACACCCAGCGCCACCTTGCGGGCGAGCCGCTGATTTCCCCGGTGGTCTGAGAGCGCGGGATGGGCGGCCTGCGCAGCGATCTTGCGGAACTGCTCGGTGACGGGGCGCTGGTCCCGGCGGACGAGCAGGAACGGTACGAGCGCGGTTACCGCTATGGCAGTGGCAGGGCCGCCGCCGTCGTGCGCCCGGCCGATACCGAAGGCGTGCGGACGGTCATGCGCCTGTGCCGCGCGCGCGGGGTGCGGATCGTCCCGCAGGGCGCGCATACCGGGCTGACCGGCGCCGCCACCCCGGACGCGAGCGGGACACAGGTCGTTCTCAGCCTCGAACGGCTGCGCGCGATCTGGGTCGATCCGCTCAACCGCACGGCGACCTGCGGGGCGGGCACGCTGCTCAGCGCTCTCAATGCCGAGGCGGAAAAGCATGGCCTTCACTTGCCGATCGACCTCGGGGCCGACCCTTCGCTCGGCGGGATGGTCGCGACCAACACCGGCGGATCGCGCCTGTTGCGCTATGGCGGGATGCGCGAACAGGTCATCGGGCTGGAAGCCGTATTCGCGGACGAGGACCTGACCGTCGCCAGCGATTGCCAAGGCCTCAGGAAAGACAATGTCGGGCTCGATCTCAAGCAGTTGCTGGTCGGCACCGGCGGACGCTTCGGCGTGGTGACCGGGGTGCAGGTCGCCCTGCATCCGGTCATCCGCCAGAGCCACACCGCGCTGGCCGTGCCTGCCCGGCTGGCCGACGTGCCGCGGATCGTCGGCGCGCTGGAAGCGCAGCTCGACACGTTCCTGCTCGCCTGCGAAGGCATGTCGCAAGCGGCGATGAAGGCCGCGTTCGATACGCATCCGGTCTTGCGCCAGCCCTTTGCCGACTTGCCCGATTATGCCCTGCTGGTGGAAGTGGGGGCGGCCTCCGTGGGGCAGGACCTCGACCTTGCGGCGGCGCTCGAACAGGCGCTTGTGTCCTGCATGGAAGGCGACGAGCCGTGGCTTGCCGATGCTCTGGTCGGGCGGGGCGAGAATTTCTGGGCGGTGCGCCATGCGATCAGCGACGGGCTCAAGGCGCTCGGCCGGGTAATCGGGCTCGACATTTCGGTCCGGCGGGATCGCCTGCCGGAGCTGCGTGACCGGCTGGCCGGACTTGTCCATACCGCCGCGCCGGGCCTGCTGGTATGCGATTTCGGCCATGTCGCCGATGGGGGAATGCACTTCAATCTCGTCGTTCCGCCGGCGTTCGATTTCGCGCCCGAAGCCGAAGCGGCCTTGCGCGAGGCGGTGCTGGATGTGGTGGTGCGCGAATTCGGCGGCAGCTTCAGCGCCGAACACGGAATCGGCCCGGCCAACAAGGCACAATACGAACGCTATCGCCAGGCGGGCGAGCGCAGGCTGATCGAGGGGATCAAGGCACTGGTTGACCCGGCGGGGGTGCTGCCGTGATACGGTGGCCCGGCAAGGGTATGCGGGAGGGGCGTAGATGAGCAATGACGAAACACAGCCGTCCGGCCGCAAGAGCCTCGCGCTTCATGGCTATGCCTCGGCCGATGCCGGCGGCCGCAGCGGTGCGCTGAGCCTCAACGATTACGAGGAACTGGCGCGCAGGCACTTGCCGCGCCCGCTGTTCGGCTATCTGTCCGGCGCGGCGGAGGAAAACTGGTCGCTGGACGAAAATCGCCTGGCGCTCTCCCGCATCGGGCTTGTCCCGCGCGTGCTGGTCGATACCGGGGCGCGGACGACCGCGACCAGCCTGCTCGGCAGGCAATGGGATCTGCCGATCGGCATTGCGCCGATGGGGCTGGCGGCATTGATGGCCTATCGCGGGGACGTGGCCCTGGCACGCGCGGCGGCGGCGGAAAACATCCCGATGATCCTCAGCGGATCGTCGCTCACGTCGCTGGAGGAAGTGGCGCAGGCCGCGCCGGGATCGTGGTTCCAGGCCTACCTGCCCGCCGAACACGACTGGATCGACCCGATGCTCGACCGGGTGGAACGGGCCGGATACGAAGTGCTGGTCCTCACGCTCGACGTGCCGGTCCATGCCAACCGGGAAAACCTCGTCCGGGTCGGTTTCACCACGCCGCTTCGCCCTTCGCTGCGGCTCGCGTGGGACGGTCTCGCGCGGCCGCGCTGGCTGGCGGGCACGTTCGCCCGCACCCTGATGCGGCGGGGAATGCTCCATTTCGAGAATTCCAGCGCCGAACGCGGCATGCCGATCATCGCACGCGACGCCGCACGCCAGTTCGGGCAGCGCGACCGGGTGAACTGGGAAACGCTGGCCCATATCCGCCGCCGCTGGAAAGGCCGTTTCCTGGTCAAGGGCGTGCTCCACCCCGACGATGCGCGCATGGCGAGGGAACACGGCGTCGACGGGGTGATCGTGTCCAACCATGGCGGGCGTCAGCTCGACGGGGCGATTGCCCCGATCGATGCGTTGCCGGGAATCGTCGATGCCGTGGGCGCCGGCCTGCCGGTGATGATCGACAGCGGGTTCCGCCGGGGCGGCGATGTGCTGAAAGCGCTCGCGCTCGGTGCGCGCATGGTCTTCGTCGGCCGCCCGATGCTCTATGCGGCGGCGGTCGGCGGCGAGGACGAAGTGCGCCATGCGATCGGCATGATGCACACGGAAATCGACCGCAACATGGCGCTGATGGGCGTCACGCGCCCCGATGAGTTGACGCGCGGCCATGTCCGGGCAGTCCGTGGCTGAGGCGGACACCCGCAAGGAAGGCTGCCCGGCACGGCGCGGACGCCCGCGCCGCCTGCGGCTCGACCAGATCCTCGAGGCGGCGCTCAAGGTCGGGTTGCAGGATCTGACGATGGAAGCGGTCGCGCGCGAGCTCGGCGTCGCCAAGGCGGTGCTCTACAACTACGTCGGCAATCGCGAGGAACTGGTCCAGCTCGCTTCCGCGCGGCTCACGCGGCAGCGCTTTTCGCCAGAGGATAGGGGACAGCCGTGGACGGTCTATGTGCTCGAACATTGCCGGGCGATGTTCGATGCGCTGACGGGCGACGGGCAACTGCTCGAATCGTGGATGGAAGGCGGCTATGCGCCCCGGGTCGAAGTCGATGCGACCGAGACATGGCTGGGAGCGATGACGAAGCGCGGTTTTTCCGGGCCCGAGGCGCTGCAACTGCTCAACGCCGTGGCAATCCTGACAGTGGGTGCGGCCGCGCATTACAAGCACGACCAGGCGCTGAAACGCGCTGGCACCCCGCGGCAGGAAAGCGCGAAGGCGGCCATTGCCGCGCGCCCCGCCGCCCATGCGACGCTGCTGCGCCAGTTCGTCGACGTCTTCGCACGCGAGCCGACCGAGGGGAACTGGGAATATTCGCTCTACCTCCTGCTGCGCGGCGTCGCCGCCGCCCGCGAGGTGCTGGCCGATCCCGCCGCCGGCGCGGATTTCGAAGCCCTGTCGCAGCAGGGTGAATCTTGAGGCAGGACAGGCTGCCCGTTACGTTGTTTCGATGCTGGGGGAGGTGGTCAGTGGTCTGAGCCCGAAGTTTCTAACATCTACGAGTAGAGCCTTGGGCGGTTTTGGTGCCCGTCATTGGGCGTGATGGCAACATTGACTTGATTACAACTTGTGTTGTAATAAACAAGCGCTGCCGTTCATGGATCCAGAGTCTGGGGAGGGAATGATGGCGAATACGGCGATCATCCGCCATCTCGCCGCATTGGCTCATTGATCAAACACCAAGCCCCATCAGGCCGGCAAGACACGCCAATAATCAAAGGCGGGGCACAATCATGGAAGAGGATATACCGGCATGAAGCACGGCGCGGAGGCAGAGGCTGCCAGCACACAGCCGCAATATGGCGTTTCCATGAGCACCCTGCCGGAACTGGTGGGCACATTGTTCGCCGAACTGTCGGCCAATGATTCCGAGTTCAAGGCCGCAGCCCCCGATCCCGCAATCAACGAGGCCAAGTGCCGGCCGGGCCTTGGCCTCGCCGAAATCGTGGCCATCTGCATGGAAAGCTATGCTGCCCGCACCGCCTTGGCCGAACGCGAGCGGCGCCTCGTAACCGATCCTGCAACCGGCAGGACCACCAGGGAAATGCTCCGCACTTTCGCGGCCACCACATATGGCGGACTGTGGGAGCGCGCCAAGGCCCTCGCCGCCGCATGGCAAGGCCTACCGGGCCGCGAGCTTCAGGCCGACGACCGCCTGTGCATCATCGGCCACGGCAGTATCGACTTCGCGACCGTCGATCTTGCCGCAATCCACAATGGCACGGCTGTCGTGCCCTTGCAGGTCAACGCCGCGCTCACCCAGTTGCAGGCGATCTTCGACGAAGTCGAACCCGCCTGGATTGCGACCAGCCTCGCCAATCTCGAGACTGCCGTCGATCTCGTCCTGGGCGGCCACAAGCCCAAGGGCCTGCTTGTGTTCGACTACTGTGCGCACGCCGATGACGAACGCGAACGTTACGAAGCCGCAGCGGCCAGGCTTGCGGCTAATGGCTGCGCGGACCTGCTGACCACGCTCGACGCTGAAGTGGAATGCGGGCGAAGCCTGCCTCCCGCACCGTTGTTTACTGCGCCCGGAACCGGACAGCGGATGTGCACGATCTACTACACCTCGGGCAGCACAGGCCTGCCGAAGGGGGCGATGATCCCGGAATCCATGCTGACTCCGATGTGGTGCGTCGCCCATGCCATGCCGATGATTACGGTGCTTTACATGCCGCTCAACCACACCTCTGGACGCGCTGGCCTTCACGCGACCCTCGGCTCTGGCGGGACCGCGTATTTCACGGGCAAGAGCGACCTTTCCGAACTGTTCGACGACCTCAAACAGGTTCGCCCCACCAGCTTCAGCCTCGTGCCACGCATCTGCGAACTGATCTACCAGCACTACAAGGTCGAGTTCGAAAAGCGCCGTACCGGTACCGGCGGCGAAGAGGCGCTGAGCCAGAAACTGATGGAGGAAATCCGCACCGGCCTGCTCGGCGGACGGCTGCTGTCGTGCAATTTCGCTTCGGCCCCGCTCGCACCCGATCTGCGCCGCTTCATCGAAGCGTGCCTCGGTTTCCCGCTGATGGACAGCTACGGCGCGACCGAAATCTCCGGCGCGATCCGCAACACACGGATCATGCGGCCGCCGATCATCGACTACAAGCTCGACGACGTGCCGGAGCTTGGTTACTTCAAGACGGACAAGCCCCACCCGCGAGGCGAACTGCTGCTCAAGACCGGCAGCATCATGCTCGGTTACTACAAGCGGCCGGACGTAACCGCCAAGGTCTTCGACGAAGAAGGCTACTACAAGACCGGCGACATCATGGCCGAGATCGGGCCGGACCAGCTCATCTATGTCGACCGCCGCAACAATGTCCTGAAACTGGCACAGGGCGAATTCGTCGCCGTCGCCCGGCTGGAAGCGGTCTTCACCAACGGCCACCCGCTGCTGAGCCAGGTCTATCTCTACGGCACCAGCGAACGCGCCTTTCTCGTCGGCGTGGTCGTTCCCAACCGCGACGCGCTGAAGGAAATGGGCGTGCCCGACGACGAGGCCGCGATCAAGGCTGCGCTACGCAAGGCGATCGACGAGGTCGCCGCGGCCGAACAGCTCCATTCCTACGAAGTCCCGCGCGATTTCCTGGTCGAGCACGAACCGTTCAGCACCGAAAACGGGCTTCTCGCCGGGATCGGCAAGTACCAGCGCCCGAAGTTCAAGGAACGCTACGGTGCATCGATGGAAGCGCTCTATGCCGGGATCGATGCCGAACGCGACCGCGAACTTGAATCGCTGAAACAGGAAGCGGCAGGCCTGCCGGTGTTGGAAGTCGTCTGCCGCGCAGTGGCGGCGACGCTTGGTTTTGAAACCGATGACGTGGCGGCCGACCGCACGTTCGGCGACCTTGGCGGGGATTCGCTTTCCGCCCTGTCGCTCTCGCTGCTGCTCGAAGAAATGTTTTCAACCGAGGTGCCAGTTTCGCTCATCAACGGTCCGACCGGCACATTGGCCTCGCTCGCCGCCCATGTCGAACAGGCACGCGACGGCGGCTCGGCCCGTCCAACCTTCGCCACGGTCCACCCCGGCGGCGCCGAGGATATCCGCGCCGGCGACCTCACGCTCGACAAGTTCCTCGATGCGCAAACACTGGCCGATGCCGCCCACGCGCTGCCCCCGGCGCGGGATGTGCGCACCGTGCTGGTGACCGGCGCCAACGGCTTCCTTGGCCGCTTCCTGTGCCTAGCATGGCTCGAGCGCATGGCCGAGGTGGACGGCAAGGTCGTCTGCGTTGCGCGCGGGCGGGACGATGCCGCGGCACGGGCTCGCATCGCCGAAGTGTTCGACAGTGGCGATGCCGGTCTCAAACGCCACTTCGACACGCTTGCCGCCGGGCATCTCGAAGTACTCGCAGGCGACCTGGCGGAACCGTCGATGGGGCTCGCTCCCAGCGATTGGGAGCGGTTGGCGCAGGAGGTGGACCTGATCGTCCACCCCGCCGCCTTCGTGAACCACGTGCTGCCCTATGCCCAGCTGTTCGGGCCGAACGTGGTCGGCACGGCGGAGATCGTCCGGCTGGCGGTGACGCACCGGCTGAAACCGGTGACCAATATCTCGACCATGGCCGCAGCTTACGGCGCCAACGGCGTGATCGGCGAGGATGCCGATATTCGCCAGGCGATCCCGACCCAGGCGCAGGACGAACAGCGCTATGCCGCCGGCTACGCGATCAGCAAGTGGGCGGGTGAAGTCCTGTTACACGAGGCGAACGAGCAGTTCGGCCTGCCGGTCGCGACCTTCCGCTCGGACATGATCCTCGCTCACAGCAGCTATCGCGGACAAATGAACCTGCCCGACATGTTCACCCGCTGGTTGCTGAGCATCGTGGTGACGGGGCTCGCGCCCAGGTCGTTCTATGCCGGCGAGGGCAATCCGCACTATTCGGGCCTGCCGGTGGACTTCCTTGCCGAGGCCGTGGCCACACTTGGCGGGCAGGTGCGTGAAGGCTACCACACCTTCCACATGCTCAACCCGCACGACGACGGGATATCGCTGGACAGTTTCGTCGACTGGCTCATCGAAGCGGGCGAACCGATCCGGCGGATCGACGACTACGACGATTGGCTGGACCGCTTCAGCACCGCCCTGCGCGCCCTGCCCGAGAACCAGCGCCAGCACACCTCGCTGCCATTGATCCACCAGTTCGCCCGGCCGATGCCTGCCGCGCTATCGACATACTTCGACGCTTCGCGCTTCGAGGCAGCAGTCGGGGCAGCGGACACGCTGGACGGCATCCCGCATCTGACGCCCGGCTACATCGCCAAGTGCATCACCGATGTAAGAAATGCCGGGCTGGCCTAGACTGCGCCAGCCCGCCATGCCTGCACTCCGCCGAGGAATATGCCGACCGCGCGAGCGACATGGCGTTCGGTTTCCGAAGCCGCCGGCATCGCCTTGCGGTAGGAAACATTTAACTGCGCCGGGAGCGACGGTTGAGCGCGGCTCCCGCAGGTGCTGTCAGAAGGATGGCCGACCCAAGGCGGAGCTGCTGGCCGAGATGGATGAACGCAGCCAAAAACCCCTACCGCTATTTTCGTTCACACTCGGTCCGTGGCACCATGGCAGACGCACTCAAAAAACGAGGCTTGGCGATCACCTCGCAGAAGATCGATAGTATGCGCCGCTACCATGCGAGCATGCCCGCATGCAGGTAGGCAATTGCGAACTCTGGCGAACAGGGAAATGGTGCCCAGGGGCGGAATCGAACCACCGACACTGCGATTTTCAGTCGCATGCTCTACCAACTGAGCTACCTGGGCATTCGCTTCGGCAAGGACCCTGTGCGGACCCGCGAGCGGTTGGAAGCGCGCCTATGGCGTGACGCGCGCGGCTTGGCAAGGGGGAATCAGCCTTCCCGGTCGAGATCGTCCGGCGAGGCCGGAGGGCCGGGCAGGGCATAGCCGTCGTTGAACCACTGGGCGAGGTCGCGGTCGCGGCAGCGGGTCGAGCAGAACGGCGCGTACTGCTCCACGCGGGGCTTGCCGCAGATCGGGCACTTCTTCGGTTTCGGCTTGTCGCTCATAGCGGCACGGCCTGCGCGAAGCCGGCTTCCAGCGCAAGGGCGGGATCGGTTTCCACACGGATTTCGCGGCCCGTGCGGCGGGCGAGTTCGGCCAGCCAGGCGTCTTCGAGCTTTGCTTTCACGCCCGGATGGCAAGTGAGGAGGATCGCGCCCGGATCGGCGATTCCCTCGGCCTGGCGCAGCAGCAGGCGTGCTGCCGCACCCGTGCGGTTGCGGGCGAGGCGCTGGAGGATCGAGGGACGTTCCAGCCGGGAGACGATCTGGACGAAGCCGAAGCCGTTCATGGCCGTGCGTTCGTGCGGCCAGTTGGACAGCGCCTCATCCAGCGCGGCGTCCACCGCGTGCCGGTCGGCCTTGTCGGACAGGGTCGGAAAGTCGATTCCCGCCGAACCGCCGATGTCGAGCCGCTGGAGCGCGGCGGCGATCGCGGGCACGGCGGCAAGGGCCAGCTGGCGCGGGGGTAACGTTCCGTCGATGTCGATCAGAGTCATCGCGGGGGTAGGGGACAGGTGCAGCGTGCCGCCGTCGAAAGCCACGGTGCGGGTGAAGGCTTCGCCTGTCAGGTCTTCCCAGCCCGGCACGGGAAAGCGGCGGACGCGTTTCACGCCGTGGCCTTCGGCCTCCAGCGCGGCGGCGAGGCCGGGCGCGGGGCAGGGCGGCTTGGGCGTGGGGCGGGCCTGGGCGAGCTTGGTGCGGCCTGCTTCCCCGATCGCGGCGCGGGTCACTTCCAGCCGGATCGCCGCGCCTTCGCTGGCCTGTTTGGGCAGGCGGCCGACCAGTGCTTCCTCCCCGCTGGCGAAGCGCGCGGTGCCGCGCGCACTGCCTGCCGCCCGAGAGACGAGCCGCGCGTCCTCGACCTGTCCGGCGGTAAGCGCCCCGGGCCAGTGGAGCCGTGCGGCAACGATTTCACCGTTGGCGGCCCGGATCGCGCGCTGTTCGCCGATCCCGTCCTCCACCAGCCACTCAGCCAAGGGGGAACCCTGCCGCTTTGAGCAGCGCCCGGGTTTCGAACAGGGGCAAGCCGACGACGCCGGAATGGCTGCCCTGGATCCATGCGACCAGCCCTTCGGCCGAGCCCTGGATGGCATAGCCGCCCGCCTTGCCGTGCCATTCGCCGCCGGCGATGTAGGCGTCGATCTCTTCGCGCGAGAGGTGCTTGAAGCGGACGAGCGTTTCGCTCAGCCGTTCGCGGATCGTCCCGCCGGGCGCGCGCAGGGCCACGGCGGACAGGACCCGGTGGCGGCGGCCGGAAAGCAGGGCGAGGCATTGGCGGGCCGTCGCCTCGTCTTCCGCCTTGGGCAGGATGCGCCGTCCGCAAGCGACAACCGTGTCCCCTGCCAGGACGAATGCGGTATCGTCTGCGGCGGCCTCGGCCTTTTCACGCGCCATGCGCTGGGCGTAGACGCGGGGCAGTTCGCCCTTGCGCGGGCTCTCGTCGATGTCCGCGCCGCCGGCGCGCGCAGGCTCGATCCCCAGCCGCGCGATCAGTTCGCGCCGCCGGGGGCTTGCCGATGCGAGAATGAGTTGGGGTGCCGTCACCCGCCAGCCTTATTGCGGGCCGGGGCCACCGCGTCCGGGCATGAAGCGATAGGTAATGCGGCCCTTGGTCAGGTCATAGGGGGTCAGTTCGACCAGCACTTCGTCGCCCACCAGCACGCGGATGCGGTTCTTGCGCATTTTTCCTGCCGTGTGACCGAGGATTTCATGGCCGTTTTCGAGCTCGACCCGGAACATCGCGTTAGGCAGCAATTCCACCACCTTGCCGCGCATTTCGAGGAGTTCTTCTTTCGCCATGGGCGGTTAAATTCCGTGTCCGATGTTTGTCATGGAGGCGCGCCATAACGGCGGAACCGGCAAAAAGCAAAGGAAAGCCGCACTCTCGGCCGGTTCAGGCCCATGTCATCAAGACGGAGCGACAATCTGTTACCCGGTCCCGGCTTGTATGTCGCGGGCGGACGGGCCAGTTAGTCCGCCGGAACAGGGGCTTGGGAAGTCGGTCGGTCGAAGGATTACCAGTTGCGTTTCGTTGCCTTGCCTTTCCTCGCACTTGTCCCCGCCGCGCCCGCGCTGGCGCAGTCCGCCGCTGCCGGCACGGGGGCGGAAACCCCGGAAGAGATCGTGGTGATCGCCGGCCGTTATCGCGGATCGGTCGATGCCCCGCAGCCGCCGGTGCTCGAACTGGACGAGGCGGACATCGCCTCCTACGGCGCCGGGTCGCTGGAGGAACTGCTGGACGCGATCTCGCCCCAGGTGTCGTCGGGGCGCGGCAGGGGCGGGGGGCACCCCGTCATCCTGGTCAACGGGCAGCGGGTTTCCAGCTTCCGCGAATTGCGCAATTACCCGCCCGAGGCGATCCGCAAGGTCGAAGTCCTGCCCGAGGAAGTGGCCCTGCGGTTCGGCTATCCGGCGGACCAGCGGGTGGTCAATTTCATCCTCAAGGACAAGTTCTCCAGCCGCAAGATCGCCGGGGAGTACAATATTCCCACGCGCGGCGGCTTTGCCGAGAGCGAGCTGGAGGCCGCGCTCCTGACAGTTGCCGGGCCGAACCGCCTCAGTCTCAATGTCCAGGTGGACGACACTTCGCTGCTGACCGAGGCGGAGCGCGGCGTGCGCCAATCGGCGAGCAACATTCCCACTGTCGCGGGCGATCCCGATCCGGCGCGCTACCGTTCGCTGGTGGCGGACAGCCGCGAGTTGAAAGCGGACGGGGCGTGGTCGCGCGGGCTGGGCGAAGACGGGCTGGACGGCCTGATCGGCGTGAACGGCAGCTTCACCCGCACCGATGCCCGTTCGCTCGCCGGGCTCGACATGGTGACGCTGACCGCGCCCGGCGGGGCAAGCGCGCGGCGCAGCCTGCCCGGCTCCCTGACCCGCACGGCCCGGACCGATACGTTCCAGGGCGGGGTGACGCTGAACAAGCCGCTGGGCGCCTGGCAGTTCACTGCTACGCTCGATGGCAGCCATGCCGAAACCACGACGCGGATCGACCGCCGCGCCGATACGAGCGGGCTGGTCGCCGATGCCGCCGCCGGGCTCTTGGCGATCGACGGGCCGCTGCCCGTTTTGCCCGATGCCGGGCGGGACGAGGCGGATGCGACCAGCAACGCGCTGTCGGCCAAGCTGACCCTGGCCGGGAGCCCGCTGCGCCTTCCGGCGGGGGAAAGCGCGCTGACCCTGTCGGCCGGTTACGATTATACCGGGCTCGACAGCCGCGACAGCCGGCTCGACGGCAGGACCAGCCTCAAGCGGAACGGCCTTGCTGCTGGCGTCAATCTCGGCCTGCCGCTGACGAGCCGCAAGGAAGGCGTGCTGGACGCGATCGGCGATCTTTCGCTCAGTTTCGGGGGCGGGATCGACAAGCTGTCGGATTTCGGCACCCTGGCCAACTGGAATGCGGGGCTGACCTGGTCGCCGGTGAAAAGCCTGACCTTGCAGGCGAGCTATCTCGCGGAAGAGGCAGCGCCCGATCTGACCGATCTCGGCAATCCGCAAGTGCTGACGCTGAACGTGCCGGTCTACGATTTCACGCGCGGGGAAACGGCGCTGGTCACGGTCGTTACGGGCGGCAATCCGGCGCTGGCGAAGGAAAAACGGCGCGATATCAAGCTCTCTGCCGATTGGGACCTGCCTTTCCTGCGCCGTTCGAGCCTGATGCTCGAATATTTCCGCAACCGGTCGGACAACGTCACGTCCTCTTTCCCGGTCCTGACCCCGGCGATCGAAGCGGCCTTCCCCGGCCGGGTGACGCGCGATGCCTCGGGCACGCTGATCGCACTCGACCGGCGCCCGGTGACGTTCTCCAGCACGGAAAGCAGCCGGTTGCGTTATGGTCTCAACCTGTCGGGTACTATCGGCAAAGCCTCGGCCGGCGAAAGGAATGGCCATGGCGGCGGCGGCCCGGCGGCGATGCTGGGCGGGGGCGGTTCGGGGCAGGGGCGCTGGAGCCTCAACCTCTATCATACGGTGCGCTTCGACGAGAAAGTGACCGTGGCCCCGGGCGGGCCGGTGCTCGACCTGCTCCATGGCGGCGCGCTGACCGATGGCGGGGTGGCGCGCCACGAAGTGGAACTGGAAGGCGGCGCCTATTACCGGGGCTTCGGACTGAGGGCGAAAGGGGCCTACACCGCGCCCGTCCATGTCAGGGGCAGCGGCGCACCCGGCAGCTCCGACTTGCGGTTCGGCAGCACTTTCGTGCTCAACCTGCGGTTGTTCGTCAATTTCGGACAGCAGGAAAAGCTGGTCGAGAAATCGCCCTTTTTCAAAGGGTTGCGGCTGGCGTTCCAGTTCGACAACCTCTTCGATTCCCGCCAGCGCGTAACCGACGAAAGCGGCGCGGTGCCGCTGGGCTACCAGGCCGACTACCGCGACCCGCGCGGACGCTTCGTGGGCATCGACCTGAGGAAGATGTTCTGACCGGCAGGCGCGGCGGGCTTTGCCGCCTTGATGCGAATCCGGTTTTCCTACTCGCGCGGCATTTGGCATAGGGGGCGGATGCTGCGTTCCCGTTCCCCTTTCCCGTGCCCGCTCCGGAGCGAGGCCCCGTGCCGGTTTCCGGGACGGCCGGGGGGCGGCGTTTTTTACCCTTTGAACCCTGTCAACTATGTCAACTTCGCTGTCGCGGCGGCCTGTAACGGGCGGGGTGGCTGACATGGCGAGGACTCCGGCCGGAACCCCCTCGCACCCCAAAGGGGCGGAGCGCTTCAACGAGGAACACGCGACCAATACCGTGCGCTCGTCGCAGCCCGACTTGCAGGCAGGGGTAGCGGCGATCCGCGAAACGCTGGCGACGCTGAAGCCCAAGCCCGGCGTCTATCGCATGTGCGACGCGCGCGGCGACGTGCTCTATGTCGGCACGGCGCGGGCGTTGAAGAACCGGGTGGCGAACTACGTGCAGGTGGAACGGCTGCCGCTACGGCTCCAGCGCATGGTTGCCCAGACCCGCAGCATGGAAATCGTCACCACCAATTCGGAGGCCGAGGCGCTGCTGCTGGAAGCGCAGCTCATCAAGCGTTTCCGCCCGCCTTACAATGTCCTGCTGCGCGACGACAAAAGCTTCCCGTTCATCCTGCTGCGCGCGGATCACGACTTCCCGCGCATCACGAAGCATCGCGGCGCGCGCAAGGCCAAGGGCAACTATTACGGCCCCTTCGCCAGCGCGGGTTCCGTCAACACCACGATCAACGCGCTGCAGAAACTGTTCCTGCTGCGGAGTTGCACCGACAGCTTCTTCGCCCGGCGCGACCGGCCCTGCCTGCTCTACCAGATCAAGCGCTGTTCCGCCCCCTGCGTCGGGCGGATCGACAAGCAGGGCTATGCCGAGCTGGTGCGGCAGGCGAAGGACTTCCTCGGCGGCAAGTCGAATGCGGTGCAGCAGGAAATCGAACGGCAGATGCAGGAAGCGGCCGAAGCGCTCGATTTCGAACGCGCCGCCATGCTGCGCGACCGGCTGCGGGCGGCGACGTTCATCCAGGGTAGCCAGGCGATCAATGCGCAAGGGCTGGGCGATGCCGACATTTTCGCCATGGCGACGAAGGGCGGGCAAGTCGCGATCCAGGCGTTTTTCATCCGCGGCGGGCAGAACTGGGGCCACCGGGCCTTCTTCCCGACCCATATCGAAGGGGTGGAGGATGCCGCCGTGCTGTCGGGCGTGCTGGCCCAGTTCTACGAGGAAGTGCCGCCGCCGCGCACGGTGCTGGTCGATCGCGAGCTGCCCGAAGGGGACTTGCTGGCCGAGGCGCTGGGCGAAGCGGCGGGGCACAAGGTCGCGCTTTCCGTGCCTCAGCGCGGCGACCGGCGGCGGCTGATCGAACAGGCCGTGCGCAATGCGGCCGAAGCGCTCGACCGCAGGCTGGCGGAACGCGGCACGCAGGCGAAGATCCTGCGGGAGCTGTCCGAATTCCTCGAACTTCCGGACGTGCCGCAGCGGATCGAGATCTACGACAACAGCCACATCCAGGGGACCAAGGCAGTCG
>JAQVEQ010000110.1 GCA_028697875.1 Novosphingobium sp.
CGTCGACATGACCGGCGACGACGCTGGCCAGCAGTTCGTCGGTCACCGTGGCTTCGAACGTGGCGGTGCGGGTTTCGCCTTCAGCCATGCCGCCGGCGGCAAAGGCGGTGGTGAAACCGGCCGGATCGGTCGCGTCGATCCCGGCACCGGCAGTGCGCGTCCAGGCGATGGCCGGTTCCCCGACCCCGCCGCTGGGCGTGACCGTGACAGTTCCGGTCTGCTGGTCGGCGGCGGTCCCGGCGCTGGCGCGGGCGGCATCGGGCGCGGTGGCGCCCAGCGGCGCGTCGGTGCGCCATGCGGCCCCGTCCCGGCGATAGGCTTTCAGCCCATGCGGGACGGCCGGGGGATCGAGCACCAGCGCCTGGGCAAACTGGGCATCGCCATCGGTGACACGCTCTATCGCCATGCGCGCGGCCTATGCAGGCTCGACGTAGATGTAGATGTCCCCTTCCGCGCCGGTATTGGCGGGCGGGGCTTCGGTGCCGCTGTAGAGCGTGATGCCGGGCGTGCCCGCCTTCACGAAGGTTCCGGCGGCGATCAGGGCATCCGTCACATCTTCGATCAGCTGGGCGCGCCATTGCGGATCTTCGATCGCGGCGCGGGTGGCGGAAATGGCGGCGGCATCGGCCACCGCCTGGTCGAACAGCGGCTGCAGCACGGCAGTGACGCGTTCGAGGCCCAGCGCCTTCAGTTGCGCCACGGCGGCGTCCCAGTTCTGCCGGTTCGCTTCCAGCGCGCGCAGGCGGGCGGCCACATGCTCGCTCATCCGGTTCATGCGAACCGGCGTGGCGCGGCGGCCCTCCGTAGTGGAGAAGTCGAGATCAGTCGGAAGGTCCGGCACTGTCGATCAGTCCTTCCACTGCCTTCATCTGTTCCAGCACCTTGTCGTTCACCCGGTGGGTGATGCCGGGGCGATAGGTGAAACCGGGGATGGGGAACGGCCGGTTCAGCGTGACGTTCCAGTACCCGGACTTGCTCTTGCGGGGGGTGGCCATGGGGCGGGCTCCTTACAGGGCGTAGTCGCGGCGGAACGCGACGTGGAAGGGGATCAGCGCGCTGTCGGTCGTGCCGTCCAGCTGGATGCGGAAATCGGTGACGGCCGCGCCAAGGCTCCACACCGCCGTCCGTTCGATCGAGCCATCGGCCAGCGTTACGTCGCTGGTCGAATCCGCGGCCTCGACCGTGGCGTAGCCTGCGCCGGTCAGCAGCGTGGGCGTCAGCGTGTGGTGGACGGCGTCGAAATTCTCCAGGCGGAAGGTGGCGCGGATTTCGCTGGACCCTGCGCCGGGCAGGTTGCGAATGGCGGACACCCACTTGAGCGCGAGGGCCGGGCGGGAAACCTTCAGTTGGCTGTCGGTCAGGCCCAGCATCGGCATGACTTCGGGCGTGCCGGTCATCACCACGCGCAGGGGCAGCAGGTTCTGCAGCGCGCCGCCCTGGACCAGCGGCGAGCTTTCGCCATCGGCCAGCGGGTACCAGATACCGCCGATCTGGGCGTAGAACGTCATCGCGCAGCTTTCCGGCGTCACCGCCTGGGCGATCAGGTCGATATCGGCAATGCCGTCCAGCAGGGCAACGTCCGCCAGATCGATCACGGCGCGCGACTGGGTGAAGGCGGCGCCGACCAGTTCGAAGGCGATGTCTTTCGTGCCGTCGCCCTGCTGGTACTGCCCATCCAGCACGTAGAAGAACGTGCCCTGCGGATAGACGGTGCCTTCGACCGTGCCGATGTAGTGATCGCCGGCCGTGACGACGACGAAGGCATAGCGCGTGCCGCCTTCCAGGAAGGTGGGCTGGAACGGGATGTCGTTCCACCCGGTTTCGAGATCGGCCCGGTCGACCGTGGTCTTGGCAATGACCTTGTCGAGGCGGGCAACGCCGTGTTCGGTTTCGCAGATCACGACCGTGACGGCACCGTCCGCGCCCAGCTGGGGGAAGGGCAGGCGCAGGGCGGTCATGATCGTGTCGTTGGCCTGCAGGAAGGTTTCGGCCACGACCGTGCCGTTCACTTCGTGGTCGACAGTGACCTGTTCCCAATAGGCCAGTTCCACCTTGTCCACCCAGTGGAAGTCGCGCCGGCGGAATTCGTGATCGCGCACCAGCTGTGCCTGCAGGGCGGCAGTGGTGACGATCGCTTCGCCGTCCTTCGAAAAGACGGTGGCGAGCAGGTCGGTCGCGCCCGATTTCAGGAACGGGATGCTGGACGACAGGCGGCGCCAGGGGCCGTGGCGCAGGCGGAAGCGGGCGAGCGTCTTCTGCACCATGGAATTGACGGCATAGCTGTAGCCGTTGAGCTTGACCTGACCGGTGGGGTCGCCGGTGGAGAAGCGCACTTCCTCGGTATAGGCGGGCAGCAGGACGCCGTTCGACACCTTGGCATTGGGATCGAGCGGGTTCTTGAGCGCGAGGGCAGGGGTGGCGCTGCCCGCTTCGGGCAGGCGGATGCCTTCCTGCACCGTTGCGGCATAGTCCGCGAAGGCGGGGTCGCTGGCGCTTTCGTCCAGCAGGAAGTCGGCAAAGCTGTCCACCGCCGCTTCGGGCACGCCGTTGCCGCCTTCCAGGTCGGCCAGGCGCACCAGCACGCGGCTGTACTGTTCGACGTTCACCAGGTTGCGCTGCCCGGCGGAAAGGGCGGCGATATCGCCCGCGAGGCCCGCGACCTTGGGTTCGATATCGGCCTGGAACGTCTCCAGCTTTTTCAGGCGGGTGGCATTGCCCGCCGCGCTGTCGAGCTTGTTGGCGTCGACCATGGCCACGCTGTCCACGCCGTTCACCGACAGGACGATCTGGGCAACGGCAGTGTACCCGGCCGCGACGGCGGGGGGCAGCGGATCGGGGCTTTCCGCGCCCTTGACGATGGACAAGCGCAGGGCACGCTGGGTTTCCATCTGGGTCAGCTGGGATTCGGTGGTCAGCGTGTCGGCATCGATCAGGATTTCGCGCGGGGTTTCGCCGGTCTTGATCTCTTCGCCCCAGGCGACCAGCAGGCATACCTTGCGGTTGGCCACCGGCAGGTCCGGCGTGAAGTCGTAATCCATCACCGTATCGCGATAGTAGACCTTGCCCGCATCGTAGAAGCGGCCGGGCTGGGTCTGGATCGTCAGGTCCGTCGCCTTGGCGGTGGCAAGGCCCGCATACTTGCGTTCGGACGTGATCGCATCGCCCACCATGTGGTCGAACGACTGGCGCGCGAAGTCCTGCAGGTTGTTGAAGTCGTCCGGGCTAAGATCGAGCCCATCGCTGAAATTTACGCGGCGTTCCATCAGGCCACCTTTCTCATGTCACCGAAGTCGAAATCGCCGAAGCGAAGCGAAGAATTGAAGCTGGCGCGCTGCATGGTGGTGGTGGTCACCAGCACCGTGTCGCGGTGCGCCTTGGAAACGCGCACTGCCTCCAGCACACGCCAGAACGGGGTCATGTCGGCCTGGTGCATCCAGCCATGGCCGACGAAGCGGTTTTGCAGCGCACGCGGGCGCTGCATCGTCTTGCGGATGCGCAGTTCCGCGGTGAACGGGGCGATGCCGAAGCGGCCATGGCCGGCAAAAGCGGTGGCCTTCACGCGCGGCAGGGACCGGCCCGGCACTGCAAAGGCGATCCGGTCATAGATCAGCAGGGGCCCGGCGCTCCTGATCATGTGCGGAGCGGCAGGCGATGCCCAGGCGCGCCCGGCGAAGGCGCGGCCCGCCTGCGCGGTGCGGCGGATGGAAACGCGCCGGGGCCGGATATCGACCGGCTGTGCGCCGGGGGACACGGCCAGCGACGGGGCATCATCGCCAATGCGGATGGTCAGCAGGGCGCTGTCGGCCCGTCCGGCCAGCATATGCCCGGTCATCCAGCCATGGCCGATGAAGCGGCGCGGGCCAGCCTGGCGGCGGATCGAAACCCGTTCCACCACGCCATCGTCGGCCAGCGTCAGATCGGCTTCCGTCTCCGCGCCGTTGTCCACCCACACGGCCTTGCGGCGGTAGATGTCGTACCCGCGCGAGGCGAACAGGAAGCGGCGGGGCAGGGGCGTGCCCGGCAGGCCCGAACCCATCAACGGCAGGCCGTTTTCATCCTTGATCCCGATGTCGGCCAGAGGCCCGGCGGCGGAAATGTACCGACGCGCGGAAGGGCGGGAGAGGAACGCGTGCCCCCCGCGCGCTTCGGCCCGCTTGAAATAGGGGTAGATGCGCACCTGCGGCAGGCTGTCCAGCCATGCCTCGCGCTGTTCATCGGTGAGCGAGGCACGCATGTGTTCCCGCGCCGGCGGGCGCACCACGCCGACCACTTCGGCATCGACCAGCGCCACCCATGCCCTGATCCCGGCCAGCGTGGTCTTGAGCCGGTGCAGCGTCATGGCATTGCGCAGGATGCTGCGCTTCTTCGCTTCCGGCCAGGTGGCGTCCCAGATATCGATCGAAAGTTCCCACGCCAGCCATTCCAGCAGTTCGGCCGGGCACAGGTCAGGATCGCGGGCGTGGGCGATCAGTTCGGAGGGACGGGGATAGCGGCTTACCGCCATGGCCTCGAATGCGCGTTCGAACGCGGTGGCGTTGGGAGGCAGCAGTTCCGTCATGCTGCCAGCTCCGTTTCGATAGTCAGCGTTTCGAGCCATGCAGCGCCGGCGTCACCGGGCAGGACGTCCTCCATGTCTGCAATGGCCTGTTCCACCCCGCCGACCTTGGCAGCGGCTTCGATCCCCCGGCGGTAGACCGGGCGGCCAATGGCATGGCGGGCGGCGGCATAGGCGCGGATGGCGGTTTCGGCTTCGGCCTTGAGCAGCGCGGCATCTGGTCCGCTCCCCACCTGCAGCGTGACGGCAACGTCATAGTGCACGATCGAGGCCGCACGGACGGTGAGCACATCGGTCAGCTGGATCGCCTCTTCCTGGTCGAACGCGGCGGCGACCAGGGCGACGGTGCCCGGCCCGACCAGCCCATCGTAAGTGCGGCCCAGCAGGATCACGTCGACGCGGCCTTCGCCCCGGCGCAGGGCGGCCACGTCCTTGACTTCGGGTGCAACGGCCAGTGCGCGGGCGCGATATCCAGGGGCCGTGATCCCGGCATAGGGCAGGGTTTCCGGCGCCAACTGGATGCGGATGCGGAATTCGTCGTCGCTTTCCAGCAACTCGGCTGTGTCGTCCGTCGCTTCCTGCAGGACGCGGCGGGCGAGGTTGAAGCGTCCGGCGAGATGATCGAGCATGGCGCCACTAGCGAAGGCCAGCAGCACGGACCGGATGGCATCGTTTATCCGCGCATCTTCAAGCAGCGCGAGGTAGGCGACCATCTCGATCAGCTTGACGGCGGGGTCCGATTCCAGCGGCGCATCGTAATCGGGCCAGAATTCCTGAAACTTTGCCAGCAACGCAGCGCCCACCGCCTCGAAATCGAGGGTTTCCAGAACCTCTGGTGGCGGCAAGCGCGACAGGTCGATGGCGACTGCGGACATGACGCCATTCCTGCCAGCCCGCGCGAAGCTGAACGAGCAGCCGCATTTGTGATGCCGCGCACCACAAATGCGCGCGGTGGCGCACGCGCGCAGGTTTTCGATGGTGGGGCCACCTGACCACCAGAGGGGCCAATGCCGCGATGAACGATCCAGTGCGACAGATGTCCGATGGGGCAAAGCAGGCGATCGATGTGCTGTCCATCGGCACGGGCCTGGGCGCGCTGGTCCAGTGGCTTCCGTCGATCGCGGCGCTGCTGACCGTGATCTGGACCGCAATCCGCATCTTCGAAACGCCGACCGTGCAGCGCCTTCTCAACCGGAACAGCGAGGAAGCGGAATGAGCAAGGGCAAGATCATCGGCGGCGCGATCGGCGCCGTCGCCGCCATTCTGGCCGGGATTTATGCGCACGAAGGCGGTTACGTGAACCACCCGAACGACCCCGGCGGCCCCACGCGTTATGGCGTTACGGAACAGGTCGCGCGGGCGGCCGGATATGGCGGGGACATGCGCCATTTCCCGTTGCACTGCACCGGGTCGGCGGAAACGTGCGCCGATGAAATCTACATCGGCCGCTACATGAAACAGCCGGGCTACTGGCCGCTGATCGTGATCGAACCGGCGGTGGCGGAAGAGCTGATCGACACGGCGGTGAACATGGGTGCGCCACGCCCCAGCAAGTGGTTCCAGCAGTCGATCAACGAACTGTGCGGAACCCGGCTCACCGTGGATGGCAAGGTGGGGCCGAAGACCCGCAGTGCTTACGAACGCTGCCGCAGCGCGAAGGGGCCGCAGGTCTGCGTTGCGATGCTCGACCGGCTCGATGCCAGGCAGCTGGCTGAATACGATCGCCTGGTGCGGGTGAACCCGTCGCTCAAGGTATTCCACCGGGGCTGGACCAGGCAGCGGATCGGCAACGTCGATCGCGCCAAGTGCGCGGCATGACCTGAAGGGGAAAGCAGATGATTTGCAAATGGCTCGGGACCAAGGCGCTGTTCGGCCTCGCACGGGGATGGTGGGCACTGATCGCCGCGATCCTGACAGTCGCGCTGGCGCTGTTCATCCTGTCCGCCCTGACCGGCGGAAAGACCGCCAGGACGGAAGCGAAGCTTGCCCGCAACCAGACCGAAGCGGCCATTGCCAGCGGCATGGATGCCGTGGCCACCATCGGCGCGCAGGGTGCGGCCGAAGATGACGTGGACGCGCTAACCAGGGAAAACGACCATGCGATACGCAATGCCCAGGGCGCGGATGCGCCTGTTTCCGATGCCCTTGCTACTGCTGGCATGTTCAGCTTGTGTAAGCGCGCCGCCTATCGCCTCCACCCCGAGTGCATGCAGTTCACTGTTGCCGGTGGAGTGGAAGGCGGGCGTTCCGGGCGCACCGCTCCCTGAAGGGAACACGGCGGGCGACTGGATCGCCTTCGGTGACGCACAGACCGGCCAGCTGGACAAGGCGAACGATCGCTATGTGGCAGGCGTCGGGATCATCGAACGCTGCGAGGCCCGCGACCGGGAAGCGGTGAAGAAGACCCGGCGCAAGGTGCTGGGGCTGTTCTAGCCGGACAATTTCATCCCGCCATCAGGTGCTCAATCACCGCATCGAGTAGTTCTTCCCGTTCCGCCGCCGTCATGCCCAGCAGTTCGCGCCGGGCGTAGCGGACTTCGCGTGCGTGGCGGGCCGGTTTGTCGGTCAGGCCGAACTGGTGAACGGTGGCAACCGCTGCCACCATGCCGCCGAAGCCGATCCATGCTTCGTGATCGCTCTGCCCGGCCTGCAGGCTGCGGCCGATTTTCCGGAACATGGCCCGCTGCTTGATCGTGCGGCGGTTGCGGATGCGACCGGCGCCCTTGTTTTCATCGGCCGGATCGACGCGCAGCCACTTGATCACCTTCGCATATTCGAAGCTGCGGATCCCGCCTGCCTCGACATCGAAGCCGGTGAAGATCGGCCCCTGCTTTTCCCAGCTCTTCATCATGACCAGGCGGGGCGGGCCACTGCCGCCGGACGGGTAGAGGAACTTCACCGCGAAATTGCCCATCACGGGTTCGGGCGGGTCCTTGCGGGGGGCGAAGCGCGATCCGTCCGGGTTCTTCTGCGCGCGGATGCGGTCGCGGTTCTGGCGGCGCATGGTGGTGGCAACGCGGCGGAACAGGCTGCGGCGGGCGGCCGGTTCCAGCGATTTCAGCATGCCGCCGACGAATTGTTCCAGTTCGAACAGGTCGCCGCCTTCGACGGTTGCCATCGCTAGGCGTCCGGTTCGTCCGGGTGGCCGACCAGGAATTCACTATGTTCCCCGCCCGGTGCCCATATCTGGCGCAGCACAACGAGCGGGTCGAACGTGACTTCCTCGATCGCCTGTTCGTCCCGCACCGTCATCTGGTGGCTGCCGTCTTCTTGCGGAAACACGTCCACCGCTTCGGAAAGCGGTAGCTTGATCTGCACGTCCACCATCCGGTTATCCAGCACGTCCACAACGAAGACGATGCCGCGGACCCCGGTTTCGTGGTTGAGGATCACTTCAGCCTGGTTGGCGCGCAGCCACAGGATCACGGGCAGGAAAACCTGTTCCGGTTCGCCGCGATAGTCCAGCAGCGTCAGGTTCAGGGTGTAGCGGATTTCGAAGCCGAGGTTCCGGCCATGGCGGTGGGCCAGAGTGCCATCGGTGATGTAGATCGTCAGCGCTTCGGGATCGCGCGCCAGCTCGGGCAGGGCGGCGGTCAGGAATTCGCGAAGGGAATCGGGCTTCTTCATGGGTCAGTCCCACAGCTGGATCAGATCGCGTTCCGCGACCTGCTGGCTGGTGACAACGGGAAGCACGACTTGCTGCCCTTCGTTCAGGAACATCCCCTGCCCGGCAATGCCGGGGTTAAGTTCCAATGCCTGTTCCACCACATTTGCCGTCTGCCCCAGCACGCGCCAGCACAGTGCATCCAGCATTTCGTCCTGCAGTGCGGTAGCGGTGAAGGTCTGGGCCATCTTCAACCTTTGAGCATGAATTCAAGGAGCTGATCGGAAACCATTTGGGCGGATTCACACTCGATAGTTACGGCGCAGCCGGACTTCATATGAATCATCACGCGCTCTGGAACGTATTGCTGCCGGGGATCGGGGCCACGGAAATGGCGTTCCCAATATGAAATTTCTTCGGCAACAAGGCAGAAATCGTCGATGGTGACGACTTTCACAATTCCGGCCATCAGATCAGTTCCACCGCCGTGCGGCCTTTGCCCAGAATGGCGCGGATGGCATGCAGGGCGTTGCGCCTGTGGTCTTCGGCCCGCTGGTCGAGTTCGGGCGCGGCGGCCTGCCCGTTGCCGGTGGCCGTCACGTCGCGGTGCGTTTCCACCAGGTCGGCCGTGGCATAGGCATAGACCGCCCGGCGCCACAGCAGCACATGGCGCGTTTCGGTGCCGATCTGGGTGGACGGCACATCGGCAAGGCGGGCATGGCCGCCTTCTTCCTGCGCTGTGCGCCATTCATCCAGATCGGCGTCCACAGTCATGACGGCACCCTGCAGGGCATCCTTCACCCGGTTGTCCGGGATCAGGGTGCCGCCGATGCGCTGGGAATCGCGGAAGCCGTTCAGATCGATGTCGGGCCAGAATGGCCCGCATTCCAGCACTGTGCCCGGCGCCGAAGCGGGGGCTGCGGGGGAGGAAACGAAGCCGCTCATTCTGCTGTCCTATCGCTCCGCTGCTTTGAGGACCGGACATCCTCCATCGAAAGAAGTGGGGGGTGGGGACCGGGATCATGGGATAGGGGCAAAGGCCCTTCTCCGATCCCGTTCCGCCCCCCGGCGCCGGGGCGCGAGATTGCAGGAGCATTCAGCAAAAGTGGGCACCGGGTTTGCGCCCGGAATGCTCCCAGATAACAATTATTCCGCCGCTTCTTCGTCCTGTCCGGCCGGTTCGGCGGCAGCGTGCTTGTTCAGCCAGGATGCAAGGCGTTCGATGTCCTTCACCACACCGATCTTGCTTTCCAGGCCAAGCGCGCGCTGGAACTGATTGAGCGCAGCCTTGCGGGCCGCGAAGGCGGCGCCTGCGGGCACACTTTCGGGATCCGC
>JAQVEQ010000111.1 GCA_028697875.1 Novosphingobium sp.
AAAATCGTATCGCTCATGGAATGGAGACTGCGAATGGCCGGCGCGCGGCAGAAAGGATGCTAGTCGTCCTTCTTGGCCCGGCCGGTTGCCCCCTTGGCAAAGGCGGCGCCGCCTTCGAGAATATTCTGGAACAGCTTGATCCCGAACTGGCCCATCGGCGCCCATTGCTGCGACAGTTCCTTGAGCTGCTCGAGGCTGGTAACCCCTTGCAAAGCCTTGGTAAGATTGTCGACATAGACGGCATTGACCTTGCTGACATCGGGCAGGCCGAGGAATGCCCTGGCCTCCTCCGGCGTGCAATCGATCTCGATATTCACCTTCATCGGACACCCTTTCTGGCGCGAAGTGAAAGGAACCTGTCACACGGCCTTGGCAAAGTCCATCGTGCCCGCTTAATCTCCCCGAAATTGCAAGGAGATCCGAAAATGTCGGAGAGAATCACCATTCCCGGACTCGAAGGTGACGGCGGGATTCCAGTCTATCTCGCACGCCCGGAAAGCACGCCTCGCGCAGCCGTCATCGTCATTCCCGAAATCTTCGGGATCAATCCCGGCATTCGCAAGAAATGCGACGACTGGGCCGCCAAGGGCTACCTTGCCGCAGCGCCCGACATCTTCTGGCGCTTTGCACCGGGCGTGGAACTCGATCCCGATATCGAGGAACAGATGAACCAGGCGCTCGGCCTCATGGGCAAGTTCGACGCCGACCTGTGCGTCATGGATATCGAAGCGCTGATCAAGTACCTGCGCGCCAAGGAAGGCACGGAAAAGGTCGGCCTGGCCGGTTTCTGCCTTGGCGGGCGTATGGCGTACCTCGCCGCCGCGCGTACCGATATCGATGCCAGCGTCGGGTATTACGCAGTGATGGTCGACCAGATGCTGGGTGAATCGCACGCCATCGCCAATCCGTTGATGCTGCACATCGCGGGCGCCGACGGCTTCGTGCCGCCCGAAGCGCAGAAGGCCATGCACGAAGGGCTCGACGGCAACCAACACGTGACGCTCCACGACTATCCCGGCCTCAACCACGGGTTTGCCGCCGAAATGGGCAACCGCCGCGACGAGACCGGAGCCCAGCTTGCGGACAGCCGCACCCAGGCCTTTTTCGAAGAGCATCTCGGCTAGAATCCGAGAAGATTCGAGAAAATGACTCCCGCAACGCGCTATGTCGTGCCGCTGGCCGTGCTCGTGGCGACTGCCGCCTGCGCGGCGATCCCTCCCTTGCACTGGGGGCTCTGGATTGCCCTCCCCCTGCTTGTCGTCACGCTGTGGGATTTCTTCCAGCCGCGGCATACGCTCAGGCGCAATTATCCTCTGATCGCCCATGTTCGCTGGTGGTCGGAGGATCTGCGCCCATTCGTGCGCAGCTACTTCGTCGAATCCGACCTCGAAGGACGGCCTTACAACCACGACGAACGCGCCCTGATCTATGCCCGTGCCAAGAACGAACTCGACGCCCATCCGATGGGAACCGAGCTTGACGTCTATTCGGACGAATATCGCTGGCTCGGCCATTCGATCGTTCCCAACGCCGAGGTGCCGGATCGCTGGCGTCTGGACATCGGCGGGCCGGAATGCAGCAAGCCCTACTCATCCGCGCTGCTCAACATCTCCGCGATGAGCTTCGGCTCACTTTCGGCACGGGCGATCGAGGCACTGAACAAGGGCGCGAAAATGGGCGATTTCGCCCACGACACCGGCGAAGGCTCGATCAGTCCCTATCACCGCATGCACGGCGGCGACCTCATCTGGGAACTCGGCAGTGGCTATTTCGGCTGCCGTGACGCCAACGGGCGGTTCGATCCGGCACGCTTTGCCGACCAGGCGCAAAGCGACCAGGTGAAGATGGTCGAGATCAAGCTCAGCCAAGGGGCCAAGCCGGGCCATGGCGGGATGTTGCCCGGCGCCAAGGTCACGCCCGAGATCGCCGAGACGCGCGGCGTGCCGGTCGGCCGGGACGTGATTTCTCCGCCAGCCCATCCCGAATTTTCCACGCCGATAGAACTCCTTGAATTTACAACGAAACTAAGGGAATTGTCGGGCGGAAAGCCAGCCGGAATCAAGCTCTGCGTCGGGCAGCCGCACGAGATTCTGGCGCTGTGCAAGGCCATGCTGAAAACTGGTATCACGCCCGATTTCATCGTCGTAGACGGGGCGGAGGGCGGGACTGGCGCCGCACCGCTCGAACTGACCAACAGCGTCGGTATGCCCTTGCGCGAAGGGCTGATCTGGGTGCGCAACGCGCTGGTCGGCACCGGGCTGAAGCACAAGGTCAGGATCGGCGCATCCGGCAAGGTTCATTCCGGCGCGGGAATGGCCGAACTTTTCGGGCTCGGGGCGGACTGGTGCAATGCGGCCCGGGCCTTCATGTTCGCGCTCGGCTGCGTACAGTCGATGCAATGCCATACCGGCAAATGCCCCACCGGCGTCGCCACTCAGGTTCCCTGGCGCCAACGCGGGCTGGTCGTGGACGACAAGGCGGAACGCGTCGCCAGTTTCCAGCGTCACACGCTTCATGCCCTGCGCGAGATCGTTGTTGCCATGGGACTCGAAAGCCCGTGGCAGATCACTCCGATGGACATGCGCGAACGGCTCAATTCCGCACGTGCCGACCCGGTCGACCGGATCTATCCCTTCATTGCCGAAGGCGCGCTGCTGGAAGGTCCGGAAGGCACGCCTCTCGCCCGGCATTGGGCGATGGCCAGCGCCAACACCTTCCGCCGGGTAGGCTAATCCGAGGTCTGACAGGCAGGAACCGATCGGTTCGACCGGTCCCCGATACCGTCCGCCTTACTGGTTCATCGTCGCGAAGAAATCTTCGTTGGTCTTGGAATCCTTCATCTTGTCGAGGAGGAATTCCATCGCGTCGATCGTGCCCATCTGCATCAGGATACGGCGCAGGACCCACATCTTGGAAAGCTGGTCCTTGCCGACCAGCAGCTCTTCCTTGCGGGTGCCGGATTTGCCGACGTCGAGCGCCGGGAAGATGCGCTTGTCCGCGACCTTGCGGTCGAGCACGATTTCCGAGTTACCGGTGCCCTTGAACTCTTCGAAGATGACTTCGTCCATGCGGCTGCCGGTGTCGATCAGCGCAGTGGCGATAATCGAAAGCGAACCGCCTTCCTCGATGTTGCGCGCGGCACCGAAGAAGCGCTTCGGACGCTGGAGAGCATTGGCGTCGACACCGCCGGTCAGAACCTTGCCCGAACTCGGCACAACGGTGTTGTAAGCGCGGCCCAGACGCGTGATCGAGTCGAGCAGGATCACCACGTCCTTCTTGTGTTCGACCAGGCGCTTGGCCTTCTCGATCACCATTTCGGCGACCTGCACGTGACGGCTGGCAGGCTCGTCGAAAGTCGAGGAAATCACCTCGCCCTTCACGCTGCGCTGCATGTCGGTCACTTCTTCCGGGCGTTCGTCGACCAGCAGGACGAGCAGGAACACTTCCGGGTGGTTGTCGGTGATCGCCTTGGCGATGTTCTGCAGCAGGACGGTCTTGCCGGTACGCGGCGGAGCGACGATCAGGGCGCGCTGGCCCTTGCCCTGCGGGGCGATGATATCGATCACGCGCGCCGACTTGTCCTTCACCGTCGGGTCGACCGTGTCGAGAATGAGCTTCTCGTCCGGATAGAGCGGCGTCAGGTTGTCGAAGTTGGTCCGGTGGCGGACCATGTCCGGATCGTCGAAATTGACGCTGGTAAGCTTCGTGAGGGCAAAATAGCGCTCCCCATCCTTGGGGGCGCGGATCTCGCCTTCGACAGTATCGCCGGTACGCAGGCCCCACTTGCGGACCTGATTGGGCGAAACGTAGATGTCGTCGGGCCCGGCGAGGTAGTTAGCTTCGGGGCTGCGCAGAAAGCCGAAGCCGTCGGACAGCACTTCGATCGTGCCGACGCCCATGATTTCCTGGTCGTAATCCTCGTCTTCCGCCAGTTCGCGCAGGATGCAGAACATCAGGTCCTGCCGCCGCATGGTGGACGCGCCTTCGACGCCGAGTTCCTCTGCCATTTCGACCAGCTCGGCCGGGGTTTTCTTTTTCAGTTCTTTGAGATGCATGTTCGGGGTTTCCGAATGATAAGTGAAGTGGCCGGCCGGTCTATCGGGCTTGGGGAAAGCGGACCGGGTTGCGTGCGATGGCGGCAACCGAGCCGGAAAGGTAGCGCTGAAATAGGCCTGCGCCTACGCTCCGTCAATTACGAAATGACGGGGCCCACGGCCGGTTGCCGCACACCGAAGCTTGGCCCAACCCGCCTAAACGCACTGTCAGAACGGCTTGACCACCACCAGGACGACAGCCAGCGCGGCAACGATGCCGGGCACTTCGTTCAGCATTCGCAGCTGCCGTCCGGTCAGCTTGCGCTGGCCCCGTGCCAGCGCCGAAGCATAGTCGGCCAGCCAGACATGATAGGCCGACAGCCCGAGCACCAGCGCCAGCTTGGCGTGGAACCAGCCCTGGCCGAAAGCGCCGATATGCACGGCGAGCAGCAGGCCGAGGATCCAGACGACGACGAGCGAAGGCCACAGGATGATCTTCAGCAGCTTGCGCTCGCGATCGATCCACACCGCGTTCTCGGGGGAATCCGGTGCGCATTCCTGATGATAGACGAAATAGCGCGGCAGCATGAACAGGCCCGCCATCCAGAAGATCACGAAGATGATGTGTCCGGCTTTGAGCCAGTAGTAGGTCATGGAAAGCACGTCCTGCATGTTGGAAATGTAGGATGGAGACAGCCCGGCGTCATCCCCTCCATCCGCGGACGGCGGCAAGCAACCGTTCGACATGGGCGATCGGCGTATGCTGCCCGATCCCGTGGCCGAGATTGAACACGTGCGGCCGGCCGGCAAAGGCTTCGAGCAGGGCCACGGCGCGCGCCTCCAGCATGTCGCTGCCCGCTTCGAGCGACAGGGGATCGAAATTGCCCTGTACCGGCAGGCCTGCGGGCAACTCGCGCGCCGCCCACAGGGGATCGATCGTTTCGTCCACCCCGACCGCATCGACCCCGGTCTCACACGCATAGGCAGGCAGCTTTTCGCCAGAGCCCTTGGGAAAGCCGATGACCGGAACGCCGGGATGGCGCGCGCGCAACCGGGAAACGATCGCCGCATTGGGGGCAATGACCCAGCGTTCGAATTCCGCCGGGGCCAGACTGCCCGCCCAGCTGTCGAACAGCTGCACCGCTTCGGCACCGGCCGCGATCTGGCCGGACAGGTAATCCACCGTCACCTCCACGATGGCATCGATGATCGCCTGAAATGCCAAAGGATCGCGATAGGCCATCAGGCGCGTCACGTGCTGGTCGCGGCTGCCTTCGCCCGCCACCATGTAGGTCGCCACGGTCCATGGGCTGCCGGCAAAGCCGAGCAGGGTCGTTCCGGGATCCAGTTGCGCCTTCACTTTGGCGACAGTGTCGTATATCGGGGAAAGCCGCTCCGGCACCGCTGCAAGGCTTTCCAGCGCGTGATCGGCCAGTGTCGGCGAGAGCTTGGGCCCTTCCCCGGCGAGGAACTGCAGGCCCTGCCCCATGGCATAGGGCACGATCAGTATGTCGGAAAACAGGATTGCCCCATCGAAACCGAACCGGCGGACCGGCTGCAAGGTAATCTCGGCCGCCGCATCGCAATCGTACACAAGTTCCAGAAAACCGCCCTTCTCGGCCCGCAATGCGCGGTATTCGGGCAGATAGCGCCCCGCCTGGCGCATGAGCCAGACCGGCCTTGGGAACACGGATTTACCACGGAGCGTGTCGAGCAGAGGGCCAGGCATCGGGAAGGTCCAATCCAAATAAATTATATATTTAAAGAAGGATGATGGAGTCTGTTGGGCTGTGGATAGTGGGGATTGCGGGGCCTTGCCTGATTTCTCCCGCGCTGAACAGGGGGTGTGGCGATTGCGACTCTGCTTCCACTCGCGTCAATCGAAACCTTTCCCCGCTGTCCCCAGCCTGTCGACAATTGTATTCCCATGTCCAGAACTGGCGGATGGAATGGCTGGAATCGGGCATGGAATTCCTCCCCGGACTTGTCCGCAGTCCTCTCCCGTGATTTATGCCGGGGATTGTCCACAGGGGTAAGGAACCCGAACGACCCATGACGCGGCTGCATCTCCATCTCCTGTCGGACTCGACCGGCGAAACGCTGGAGATGATCGCAAAGGCGGCCCTCGCCCAGTTCGACGATGCCGACGTGGTTCGCCATTTCTGGCCGATGGTCCGTTCGCAACAGCATCTCGACCGGATAATGGGCGAAATTGCCGCCCATCCGGGCCTTGTCATCTTTACCCTGGTCAATGTCGACATCCGCCGGCAACTGGAAGAACGATGCGGCGCGCTCGGCCTGCCGGCGGTTTCCGCGCTGGATGCTGTCATTGCCGCCCTGCAGGACCAGCTCGGGCAGCAGGCCAAGGGCCGCCCCGGCCGCCAGCACCTGATGGACGAGGCCTATTTCGCGCGCGTCGGTGCGATCCACTATACGATCGCGCACGACGACGGGGTCGGCTGGGAAGACTGGGAAGACGCCGACATCGTCTTGGCCGGGGTCTCGCGCACATCGAAGACGCCGACATCCATCTATCTGGCCAATCGCGGCTACAAGGTCGCCAATATCCCGCTGGTCGTCGAAAGCCCCCCTCCCCCGGCTTTGTTCAGTCTGCGCCGGCCGCTGGTGGTCGGCCTGATAACGGCGCCCGACAGGCTGGTGCAGATCCGGCGCAATCGCCTGCTTACGCTCAACGAGGCGACGGAGACGGATTACGTCGACATGGAGGCGGTTCAGCGCGAGCTGAAGTTTTCCCGCCGTATGTTTGCCGACAACGGCTGGCCGGTGATCGACGTGTCGCGCCGTTCGATCGAGGAAACGGCAGCGGCGATCCTGCGGCTCTACAGCGAACGCGATGCCGATGCGTCCGCGCGCGAACAGGGCCCCAAACCGATATGATCGTGCTTGCTTCGAAAAGTGCCTCGCGCCGGGCCATGCTCGATGCCACCGGCGTGCCTTACACTTCGGTCCCCGCCGAAATCGACGAACGTGCCCTGGAAGCGGAACTGGAGGGATATTCGCCGTCCCAGGTCGCATTGTCGCTGGCCGAAGCGAAGGCTCTTGCCGTGTCCCATGCCAGGCCGGGCGAACTGGTCCTGGGTAGCGATTCCCTTGTCGTGGTCGATGGCCGCCGGTTCGACAAACCCGCCAGCCGCGAGGACGCGGTTCACCACTTGCGCTTGTTTTCGGGTCGGACGATGCATCTGCACAGTGCCGCGGCATTGGCCCGGGATGGACAGGTCCTGTGGGGCCATGCCGATCTGGCGTCGCTGCAAGTCCGGAAACTGTCGGACGGTTTCATCGCCTGGTATCTCGAACGCGAATGGCCGGAAGTCGCAGGCTGCGTTGGCGTGTTCCGCATAGAAGCGTCGGGACCGCACCTGTTCGAGGCGATTACCGGCGATCACTTTACCGTACTCGGCATGCCTTTGCTTGCCGTGCTCGGCGCGTTGCGCGATCAAGGAGTCCTCCCGGCATGACCGTCTATGCCGAAGTCATCGGCGATCCCATCGCCCAGTCGAAAAGCCCGGCGATCCATGGATACTGGATCGCGAAGCTGGGGCTGGACGCGGACTATCGCGCCGCCCACGTCACAGCAGAAGACCTGGCCGGTTACATCGCCCGCCGCCGCGCGGACCCCGAATGGCGGGGCTGCAATGTCACCATGCCGCACAAGCAGGCGGTGATCCCGCTGATCGACGCGTTGGATCCGCTTGCGGCGAAGATCGGTGCGGTCAACACCATCGTGCCCGAGAACGGGCGGCTGGTCGGTTACAATACCGATGCGGGCGGGTTTCTCGAACCGTTGAGGCCTTACCTTGCACTGGAGCACCTGTTCCGCATGGCGCGGGTCCTGGGGACAGGCGGTGCGGCGCGTGCGATCATCGCGGCACTGGCGAGAGAGCATGTCGTCATCGTGCTGGCGGGCCGCAACCCGGACAAGGCGCGTGCTCTACTCGACGAACTGGATCCGGGTGGGGAACACCATGTCGCCCCGCTCGATCATTTCGCCGAACCGACCGATTTTGCCTTCGACGAGCGCGAAGGCTGCTTCGACCTCGTGGTCAATGCCAGCCCGCTCGGCATGGCGGGCCAGCCGCCGCTGGCCTTCGATTTCAGCCATGTACCGCCCGGCAGCATCGTCTACGACATTGTCACTCATCCGGTCGATACGCCGCTGTTGCAAGCGGCCCGGGCGGCGGGTTTCCGCACGGTCGACGGGCTTTCCATGCTGATCGGCCAGGCGGCGGAAGCGTTCGGGAAATTCTTCGGCTGCAATCCCCCGCGCGAGGACGGCGATGCGGAACTGCGCGGGCGCCTGACGTCGTGAGCCGGCCTTTCATCCTCGGCCTTACCGGTTCGATCGGCATGGGCAAGTCGACCGTGGCCGAGATGTTTCGCGAAGCGGGCGTGCCGGTGTTCGATGCCGATGCCGAAGTGCACAAGCTGCAAGGGCCGGATGGTCCCCTGTTGCCTGCGATCGAAGCGGCCTTTCCCGGGACGACCGGCCCGGCAGGTGTCGACCGCCAGGTGCTTGGCGCGAAAGTGTTCGGCGATGGCGACGCGCTGGCGCGGCTCGAAGCCATCGTCCACCCTGCGGTTGCCGAAGTCCGCGACCTGTTCCTGCTCGAACATGCAGGCATGCCGCTGGTCGTGTTCGATGTCCCGCTGCTGTTCGAGAAGGGAGGCTGGGATCGTGTCGACGCCATCGCGGTGGTCTCCGCCCCGGCCGAGGTGCAGCGCCGGAGAGTCCTCTCCCGTCCGGGGATGACGCCGGAAAAATTCGCCCATGTGCTGGAACTGCAAGTGCCCGATGCACAAAAACGTACCCGGGCCGACTACGTGATCGATACCGGCACCTCCCTGGCAGAGACACGTGCGGCGGTTGGCCGGGTTATCGAAAGCGTGCGCGCCCGCGCTATTTGACTTGCCACCGGCCCACGGCGGGTGGATAGTGAGGCAACGATGCGTGAGATCATCTTCGACACCGAAACCACTGGCCTCGATCCCAAGAAAGGGGACCGCATGGTGGAAATCGGTTGCATCGAAATGGTCAATCGGGTGCTGACCGGGCGCACGTTCCACGCTTACTTCAATCCCGATCGCTCGATGCCGACGGAAGCGGAAGCGGTTCACGGACTGTCCGAGGCTTTTCTGTCGGACAAGCCGCGTTTCGGCGAACTGGCGGAAGAACTGCTCACATTCCTCGAAGATTCACCGCTGGTGGCGCACAATGCCGGGTTCGACTTCGGCTTCCTCAACGCCGAACTCGATATCTGCGGGCTGGGCGCGGTCTGCACCAGCCGCATGATCGACACGGTCGCCATTGCCAGGGTTCGTCATCCGGGGGCGAAGAATTCGCTCGACGCACTGTGCACGCGTTACGGCATCGATCGTAGCCACCGCACGAAGCACGGCGCCTTGCTCGATGCCGAACTTCTGGCCCC
>JAQVEQ010000112.1 GCA_028697875.1 Novosphingobium sp.
ATGATTCATTCACTGCCGCTTCGGGGGGTCTGCGGCTTATCCCTCCCTTCCGCCTGCCTTGCCGTATTGGCCGTCCCGCTTCCCGCCTTCGCGCAGGAGGCCGATAGCGGTGAGTACCATCACAAGGCTTCCGACGAGATCGTCGTCACCGCCGCCTTGCCGTCCAGGCGCGAGGACATGCTGTCCAGCGTCGCGGTGGTCCAGGGCGCCGAACTGACGCAGGCCCTGCGCGCCTCGATCGGCGAAACGCTGGACCAGACGCCGGGCGTTTCGGCCACCTCCTTCGGCCCCAGCGCCTCGCGCCCGGTGCTACGCGGGCTGCAAGGCGAACGGGTTCGCCTGCTGACCGACGGGATCGGCTCGATCGACGTGTCGAACACTTCGGTCGATCATGCGCCGGTGGTCAATGCGCTGCTGGCCGAACGCATCGAGGTCCTGCGCGGGCCGCAGTCGCTGCTTTACGGCTCCTCCGCCATCGGCGGGGTGGTCAATGTGATCGACAAGCGCATTCCCGTCGCCGTGCCGGACGAACCGATCCATATCGGCGCGCTGGCATCCTACGGCTCGGCGGCCGAGGAACGTTCGCTTGCCGGAACGGTCGATGTTCCGCTGGGTGGTAACTGGGTTGCCCATGCCGACGGCAGTTACCTGAAGACGGACGACATGCGCATCGGCGGCTACGCGATGACGCCGGAATTGCGGGCGCAGGCGCTGGCCTCCAGCCTGTTGCCGCCCGAACCGGATTCCGAAGTCGATTTCGCCGCCAATGCCGCCGTGAAGGACAAGCTGCCCAACACCGCCAGCAAGACGTGGACCGCCGGGGCGGGCATTGCCTACATTGCCGACAGCGGCAATTTCGGCATTTCCTATAGCCACTACGACAGCCTTTACGGCGTGCCGCTGCGCTTCGCGACCGAACCGGGCCAGGGACAGGAGGGTCCACGGCTGGATCTCAACCAGAACCGGTTCGACGCCCGCGCCGAGCTGGAAACGGGCGGCAACGTCATCGACAAGATCAGCTTCCGCGGCGGCTATGCCAAATACCGCCACTACGAACTGGAAGAAGACGGCGCGGTCGGCACCGCATTCTACAATCGCGGTTTCGAAGGCCGTCTCGAACTGACGCAGGCGGCCCATGGCGTCTGGCATGGCGTGACCGGCGGGCAATATTCGCAGCGGCGCTTCAACGTCGTGGGCGACGAGGCTTTCCTGCCGCGCAACAACAGCAGCGAACTGGGCCTGTTCACCTTCCAGCAGCTCGATTACGGGGCGCTCAAGCTCGAAGGCGGGCTGCGTTACGACCACAGCACGCGCGAAGGCCTGCCGACTGCGGAGCAGCCGCAGTTCTTCGACGGAAAGCGCACGTTCGACACCGTTTCGGGTTCGGTGGGCGGTTCCTATGCCCTGGCCGACGGCTGGCGGCTGGGCATCAACGTTTCGCGCACGGCGCGTGCGCCGGCGGCGGAAGAGCTGTTCGCCAATGGTCCCCATGCCGGGACCGAAGCTTTCGAAGTCGGCAATCCCGTTCTCTCGCTCGAAAAGTCGTGGGGCGTGGAAGCGATCCTGCGCGGCAGCGGGCCGGGTTATGCGATCGAAGCGTCCGCCTATCACAGCTGGTTCACCGGCTTCATCTACGAACACCGCACCGGCGAATACGAGGACGGGCTGCCGGTTTACGAAATGCACCAAGGCGATGCCCGTTATTACGGGTTCGAAGTCCAAGGCCAGCTGACGCTGGCGCGCTTCGGCGAAACCGAACTGGTGGCCGATGCGCTGGCCGACTACGTCCACGCGAACGTGAAGGGCGTCGGTCCCGCCCCGCGCATCCCGCCGCTGCGTATGCTGGGCGGTCTGGGCATCAAGGGTAAGAGCATCGACGCGCGGGTGGAAGTCGAACGCGTGACGAAGCAGGACCGGGTTTCGCAGTACGAGACGGCAACCCCGGGCTACACCATGGTCAATGCGGAGCTGAACTGGCGGCCTTGGGGCGACGAACGCCCGCTGAGCTTCGCGCTGTCGGCCAACAACATCTTCGACGTGGTCGCGCGGCGCCACGCCTCGTTCCTGAAGGACTACGCCCCGCTTGCCGGGCGCGACATCCGCATTACGGCGAGGCTGAGCCTCTAGGCGTGCGGTCCTGAGTCATTGCGCGCCGCCAGCCCGGCTGGCGTGCAATGACGCCGGGGCGCCGCCTGCCCTTCAGAGCTTGGGCAGGGTCACCCCGCGCTGGCCCATGTATTTGCCCGAACGCTCGGCATAACTCGTCTCGCAAGGTTCGTTCCCCTTGAGGAACAGGAACTGGCAAGCGCCTTCGTTGGCATAGATCTTGGCCGGCAGGGGCGTGGTGTTGGAAAATTCCAGCGTCACGTGGCCTTCCCATTCCGGTTCCAGCGGCGTGACGTTCACGATGATGCCGCAGCGCGCGTAAGTCGATTTGCCGAGGCAGATCACCAGCACGTCGCGCGGGATGCGGAAATATTCGACCGTGCGCGCCAGCACGAAGCTGTTGGGCGGGATCACGCAGACGTCGGTCTTGCGGTCGACGAAACTGTTGGACGAGAAATCCTTCGGGTCGACCACCGCGTTGTCGACATTGGTGAAGATCTTGAACTCGTCCGCCACGCGCGCGTCGTAGCCGTAGGACGACAGCCCGTAGCTGATGCAGCCTTCGCGCGTCTGCCCTTCCACGAAAGGCTCGATCATCCCGGTGTGCCGGACTTCGTTCCGGATCCATCTGTCGCTGAGAATCGTCATGGCACGGTGATTCCCGATGGATGGGCGCGGGGCAAGATGCGAGCGTCAGACTCCATGGTATTCGCGGAACCAATCCACAAATTTCGGCACGCCCTGTTCGATCGAGGTCGTCGGCTGGTAGCCGAGGTCCTGCTGGATCGCGGCGATGTCGGCATAGGTCTTGTGCACGTCGCCCGGCTGCATGGGCAGCATTTCCAGCTCCGCCTTCCTGCCGCAGGCGTCTTCCAGCAGGCCGATCACTTTCATCAGGTGTTCGGACTTGTGGTTGCCGATGTTGTAGAGCGCATGCGGTTTCGCGCTGCCCCCGGCCTTTTCCTGCCCGTCGTCGGCGGGCGGATTGTCGAGGCAGGCGACGACCCCGGCGACGATGTCGTCGATGTAGGTGAAGTCGCGGTACATGTCGCCGTGGTTGAACACCGGGATCGGCTTCCCGGCGAGGATGTTGGCGGTAAACTTCCACATCATCATGTCCGGCCGCCCCCAAGGGCCGTAGACGGTGAAGAAGCGCAAGCCGGTGAACGGGATGCGGTAGAGATGGGCGTAAGTCTCGCTCATCAGTTCGTCCGCCCGCTTGGTCGCGGCATAGAGCGAGACGGGGTGGTCCGTCCGGTCGTCGACCGAGAACGGCAGCTTGTCGTTGCCGCCGTAGACCGAGCTGGAGCTGGCATAGACCATGTGCTCGACTTGCCGGTGGCGCGCCAGTTCCATCAGGTTGACGTGTCCGACGAGGTTGGAGCGGACATAGGCGTGCGGGTTTTCGATCGAATAGCGCACGCCCGCCTGCGCGCCGAGATGGACGATCCGGTCGAACGCGATGCCTTCAAGCGCGGATTCGAGCGCTGCCATCTCCGCGAAGTCGAGCGGCAGGAAGGCGAAGCGGTTGCCGCCCAGTTCCGTCAGCCGGTCGCGCCGCGCCTCTTTCAGCGCCACGTCGTAATAGGGGTCGAGACTGTCGATCCCGATCACCCGGTCGCCCCGTGCCAGCAGGGTTTCGGACAGGGCCGCGCCGATGAAGCCGGCTGCTCCGGTGACGAGTACGCGCATCGTGTCCTTTCCTGCCTGCTTCCTGGCGGGGATGCCGCGCTTATAGGGGGCGGCGGCGAAAAGGCCATGCCCGTCGCGCGGTGGGTATCGCGTACTTGCCGTTTCCGGCCGGGTGTAACTCTCGATTAACCATCCGCGGCTTAAGGCAGGGCCGATCAAGGGGACCGGCCGGATGGAAGACCTGCTCGCCGAATTCGTGGCCGAGACGCGGGAAATGCTGGAAGCGCTCGCGGGCGAGATCGTCGCCTGGGAAGCGGACCCGGCAGACCGTGCGCGGCTCGATGCCGTGTTCCGTTTCGTCCACACCGTGAAAGGCAATTGCGGTTTCTTCGATTTCCCGCGCCTTGCCGCGCTCAGCCATGCGGCGGAGGACGCGCTGTCCGACGTGCGCGCCGGCCGGCGCGAGCCGGAGCCACGGCTGGTCAGTGCGGTGCTGGCAATCATCGACCGGATCGGGGCCATGGCCGACGCCATCGAAGCGGGCGAGGAATTTGCCGACGGCGGGGACGCGGCCCTGATTGCGGCACTTTCGCCCGCCACGGACGGGGGGCGTGAATCGCCCGCCGAGCCTCTCGCGCTAGTAAATGGCGATGCGGGGCCTGCCGTCCGCCAGTCCGGCGGTGCGCGCACGATCCGCCTGCCGGTCGGCCTGCTCGATCGCGTGATGAGCGGCGTGTCCGACATGGCGGTCGCCCGCAACCTGCTGGCGCGGCGCTTGCAGGACGTTTCCGATCCCGCGCTCGACGCGCAGTTCAACCGCCTTTCCGCCCTGCTGGACGACGTGCGCGACGCCATGACCCGCACCCGTATGCAGCGGATCGACACGCTGTTCGCCGGCTATCCCCGCATGGTGCGGGACCTGTCGGGCGAACTCGGCAAGCAGGCCGCGATCGAGATCGAAAGCGGTGCGGTCGAGATCGACCGGGAAATGCTCGAACTGATCCGCGACCCGCTGGTTCATATCCTGCGCAACGCGATCGACCACGGGATCGAAAGCCCGGCCGAACGCATGGCTGCCGGGAAGAACGGGACCGGCATCGTCACTGTCTCGGCCCGCCAGACGGGCAATGTGATCCGCATCGCGATTGCCGACGACGGGCGCGGCATCGACGCGGACCGGCTGGTCGAAAAAGCGGTCGCCGCCGGGATCGTCGCGGCGGAGGATGCGCCCCGCCTTTCGCGCCAGGAACGCTACGGCCTGATCTGCGAGCCCGGCCTGTCGACCCGCGACCATGCGACCGCCGTTTCCGGGCGCGGGGTCGGGATGGACGTGGTGCGCGCCAATATCGAGCGCTTCGGCGGCTCGCTTTACATCTTCAGCACACTCGGCTCGGGCACGCGCTTTGTCATCGACGTGCCGCTGACGCTCAGCATCGTGCCGTCGCTCACGGTCGGTGCCGGCGGCCAGAAATTCGCGATCACCCGGTCCTATGTGGAAGAGATCGTCCGCGCGGGCACCGACGGCGCGGACATGGCCGACTTGTGCGGGGTGGCCCATGTCACTCTGCGCGGCCGCCGCGTGCCGTGCTTTTCCCTGCGCAAGATCCTCGAAATCGGCGATGTCCCGGTGGAGCCGGAGCAATTGCTGGTCGTGCTCACCCTTGTCGGAGGCGAACTTTTCGCCCTGGCGGTGGACGAGGTGTTCGACCACGAGGAACTGGTCATCAAGCCGCTGGCCCCGGCGATCATGGCGACCGGGCTCTATGCCGGGACGACCCAGATGGACGACGGCAGCCCGGTCCTGATGCTGGACGTGGCTGGCATGGCCCGCGAAGTCGGCCTGCTCGGCCAGCTCAAGGACAAGGTGACGGGCCGCGTGCCCGTTGCTGCGCCGGTGGCGGAAACGCCGGGCGCGCAAGTCCTGCTGTTCGTCGGGCTGGACGGTCGCCGCCGCGCCTTGCCGATGGTGGCGGTCAATCGCGTGGAACAGGTCCCGGCCGCCGCGATCCGTCTGGGGGCAGGCTCCGCGCAGGCCGTCGTCGGCGAGACGCTCTATCCGCTCGCGGGCGTCGAGGGCGCTACGCTGCCGGAAGACACGACGGTCCAGCTGTTCCGCCTTGGCGACGGGCGGAGCGAAATGACTTACGCGTTCCGTGAGATGCTCGGCATCGTCACGGCCGAATGCGAGCTTGCCGGAAACGATGGGGACGGCCTCGCCGCCGGAGTCGCGCTGGTCGATGGGCAGCCGGTCGAACTGGTCGACTGCCTCGGGCTGTTCGCCCGCCATGGCCGCGCGCCCGCCCCGGCCCGGCCGCAATTCTGCCGCCTGCCTTCCGGCGACCGCTGGTTCCAGGATTTCCTGCGCCCGCTGGTCGAAGCGGCAGGCTATCGCGTCATCGGCGAGACGGACGAGACGGAAGCGGACATCGCCATTGCCGCGCGCGAGGCCGAAGGGCCGGTGCCGCAGGGCGCCCGCGCCATCTGGCTGCGCGCGACGCCCGAGGCGACGCCGGACATGGCCGACACGATCTACCGCTACGACCGCGAGGGCCTGATGGCGGCACTGCGGGCGGCCAGCGCGGGGAGGAGCGCATGAACGGCCTGCTTCTCGTCGTCACGATCGGCGGATGCCGGGCTGCCATCCGCGCCGCCGAAGTGCAGTCGGTGGTCGAACTGGACGCCATGGCGCCGGTCCCCCGCGCCCCGGTCTTCGTCGCGGGGCTCGCGGCGCTGCGCAGCCGTGCGCTGACCGTGATCGACTGCGCCCGTTCGCTCGAATCCACGGGGCCCGTCGCGCCCAAGGGCCCGCCCACGGTCGCGGTCGTGGAACGCGACGGCCATCTCTACGGCCTGCTGGTCGATGCGGTCGACGACGTGGTGGAGGCCGGCGGCGGCCTGGCCGAATTGCGGACCGCGCCGCAGGGGGGCTGGAAACGGGCTGCCCTGGGCGTTGCCGAAACGGCCATGGGGCCTTTGCCCGTGCTCGATACGGCGGTGCTGGTCGCCGGGCCGCCCGCACGGGAGGCGGCTTAAGCGATTGGTTACCGGCCCCTGCCATATGTGCGCCAAAGAACGAGGGTTGCGATGAAAAAGTGTCTGATCGTCGATGACTCGCGGGTGATCCGCAAGGTGTCGCGCAATATTGTCGAATCGCTCGGCCTGGCAGCCGAGGAGGCGAAGGATGGCCGCGAAGCGCTCGAGCAGTGCGAGCAGGCGATGCCCGACGTGATCCTGCTCGACTGGAACATGCCGGTGATGGACGGGCTCGAATTCGTTTCCGAATTGCGCCGCCGGCCGCATGGCGACCGGCCCAAGGTCGTGTTCTGCACGACCGAAAACGACGTGGCGCATATCCGCGAGGCAATCGACGCGGGCGCCAACGAATATGTGATGAAGCCGTTCGATCACGAAACCCTGCAGATGAAGCTCCAGCTGGTCGGCGTCGCCTGAGACGCATCCGATGCCGGACGCACTCGCACACAGGCCCCTCCATACCGGCCCGGTCCGGTCCGGGGCGCACGCGATCCGGCTGATGGTGGTCGACGATTCGATCACCGCGCGCACTGTCTATTCCCGTGTCGTGGAGAACGAGCACGACCTCGAACTGGCCGCGGTCGCAGGCACGGCGGAAGACGCGCTGGCCGCGCTGGCCACGGTGCGGGTCGACGTGATCCTGCTCGATCTCGAAATGCCGGGCATGGGCGGCCTCGAAGCCCTGCCCCGGATGCTCGAAGCGGCGCCCGGCGCGCAGGTCCTGGTCGTCTCCTCGCTGACGCACGAAGGGGCGGAACACACGATGCGGGCGCTTGCCTTGGGGGCCGCCGATACCCTGTCCAAGCCGGAGCCCGGCAAGTTCGACCGGGAATATCGCAGCCATCTGGTCGACAGGATCCGGGAAATCGGGGGAACGGTCCGCCGCGGCCAGCGCCCCCCGCTGCTCGTCAACCGTCCGCCGGTCGTCATTCGCAAGGATATGCCCAGGCATGCCCGCGTGCTTGCCATCGGCGCTTCGACCGGGGGCATCCATGCGCTCAGCCGCCTGTTCGCCGGGCTGCCGCCGCGCATTTCCGTCCCCATCCTGGTGACGCAGCACTTGCCGGTTTCGTTCATGGACGTCTTCGCCCGCCAGCTCGAAGCGGCTTCCGGCCGCGAGACGGTGCTGGCGCGGGACCGGATCGCCCTGGTCCCCGACCGGATCGTGATTGCGCCGGGCGATGCGCACATGACGGTCGTCGAACGGTCCGGGCAGTACGAGGTCAAGCTCGACCGCAAACCGGCGCCGAGCGGATGCCGCCCCTCGGTCGATCCGATGTTCGCCTCGCTGGCGCAGGCCTACGGCCCCCATGCGCTGGGCGTCGTCCTGTCGGGCATGGGCCGCGACGGCACGGCCGGGGCGAAGGAGATCGTTGCCGCTGGCGGGACCGTCCTCGCCCAGGATGAAGCCAGCTGTGCCGTATGGGGCATGCCGGGGGCCATCGCCACTGCCGGCCTCGCGTCCTCGGTCCTGCCGCCGGAACAGCTCGCCGGGCGGATCGTTGCCGGTACGGGAGGTGCGCGGTGGAGCTGAGCGGCAGGGCCATCGACATTGTCGTGCGGCTGCTCGAACAGCGCACGGGGCAGAAGTTCGGCGCCAATCGCCGCTGGCGGATTTCCTCCGCGCTCGCCGGGGTTATGCGCGCGCGCGGGATCGCTTCGGGCGAGACCCTGATCCTGCGCCTGATGCATGACGCGGGGCTGGCCCGGGACGTGGTCGATGCCCTGCTCAACAACGAAACCTACTTCTTCCGCGACCGTGCCCTGTTCGACCACATCGCCACCCGGATACTCCCGGCGCTGGCCGAACGGCGCAAGTCCACCCGCCGCCTTTCCGTGTGGGCGGCCGGATGTTCGACGGGGCAGGAGGTCCTGTCGCTTGCCATGCTGTTTGCCGAACGCAAGGCGCATTGGGCGGGCTGGACAATCGACCTGCTCGGTACCGACGTGTCGGCGACGGCGATCGAGGCCGCCCGCAAGGGGGCCTATTCGCAGTTCGAGATCCAGCGCGGGCTCGGCGTCGGCCAGATGCTCGCCTTTTTCGAGGAGCGGTCGGGCGGCTGGCAGGCGGTCGAATCCTTGCTGCGCATGGCCCGCTTCGAAGTGCACAACCTGCTCGATACGCCGCCGGGGCCCGGCAATTTCGATCTGGTCCTGTGCCGTAATGTCCTGCTCTATTTCGATTCCGAAACGCGCGGACGGGCTTTCGCCAACCTGGCCAGGGCGCTGGCGAGCGACGGCCACCTCTTGCTGGGCGGCGGAGAAACCGCTGTCGGCCAGACCGGCCTGCTGGAACCCGACCACGCCCACCCGGGCTTCTGCCGTCACAAGGCCATGGGGGCCGGGCCGGGTGTCAGCATCGTGGGGTGCGTGCCGCCGTGGCCGGTCCGGTCCGGCTCGCGCTAGCGCACCGGACATCAAGGTAAATACGGAATTAAACCTTTGCTTAATCGGTTTGGGCTAGTCCCGCATCGGGTCCTTTAGATCTTGGGGATGGGTGTATTTCAGTGTCGGACGAACGTGAAAATCCCGGTTTG
>JAQVEQ010000113.1 GCA_028697875.1 Novosphingobium sp.
CGCCCCAGATGCCGCCTCCCAGCCGCTGCCTGGCCCCGGCCAAGTCGGCCAGCGGCCGGTCCACGCGTAACTGTCCGTCGATAAAGCCGCTCTTGAAGCGCCCGCCGACATAGCCGCCCTGGAGATAGGTCTCGCCTGTGAAGCCAGCGGCAGGCGGAAGGGCGGCACTTCGGTATAGGCCAGCGCGGCGGGGCGGAAACGCGTCTTGCCGTCGGCCCCGCGGAAGCCGCGCGCTTCGGCGGCAAGTGTCACCGGGATCGACGCAAGCGGCCTGGCGCCAAGCCCCAGTGCCACCTCGCTTTCCTGTACCGCGCCGAGCGACGTGCTCGCCCGCAGGTAAGCGATCGGCCGGTGGGGACTTTTCGGCGCGAGACTGTAGCGCAGGACCGCCCCGGCCTGGCTCCCGCCGTAAAGCGGCCGGCCCGAAGCCAGCGACGTGTCCGATTCCTTGCGCGCCAGCATCCATGCGTCGGCCGACCAGCGGTCTTCCCGGCCCTGGGCCAGACCCGGCGCCAGGGGGACAGGCGCGGGCGCATCCGGCGCGACCTGCCCGCCGTAGCCCGCCACTGCGGGAAAATCGCCCCGTGCGGCGCCTGGGAAACCCGGAATATGCGGAATCCCGCCCATCTCCGCCGCCAGCTCCCGCGGCACGAAGACCTGGCCGAGCCCGGCAACCCACATCAACTGGTAGCCCGCCGGCGCCATTCGCCCCTCGCCACCGCTGGCCGGATAGACGGCAGGGACGGGAACCGCGACGGGAACCGCGACTGGAACGGCTACTTGCTGGATCACCGGCTGGACGAGCCCGCCCATGACAGGCCAGCCGCCTTGCCACGCTTCGGTAAGGGAGACCGGCCCCCGTTCGAACCCCTGCACGGCCCCATCGCCGCCAGCGTCCGCCACGGGCCTTTCCGCCGCCGCGAACAACGGCGCGGGCAGCGGGAGTTCCATCGCATCGGCACTGGCCGCACCCCATTGCGGCGGCATCCAGGTCAGGATGCGCAAGGCGACCCAGCCGCCCAGCACCAGCGACAGCACCCAGAGCGGCTGCCCGCTCAGCTTTTCGCGCCCCGTCACGGCAAGGCCTCCCCTCGGTGCAACAGGGCCGGATGCGCGCGGTGGACCGTCTTTTCCCAGTACGGCGCCTCGCCCTTGAGCGAACGCCAATAGGCGAAAAGCGCCCGCCGTCCGGCCATGATCGCGATGACGTTGGAAACCGGGATACGCAGCACAGAAAACAGCCCTTCGAGAGCCCCGTATTCGCGAACCGAAAAGGCACAGCGCCAGCCGGCCCGCCACAGGAAACTCGCCAGGTTGACGGCAACCATCAGCTTCACCGGCAGGCCGGGCTCGGGCAGCGCCAGCCAGCCGGTGTAACTCACCAGCCAGAACAGCGGCGCGGCCACCATGAAGAGATAGGCCGCAGCCATGACCAGTGCGGCCAGCGGTCCGCGGCGATCGCGCAGACGCATCCACCGTTCGCTCACCCGGCCGTTCCAGCCCATGCGCTCCCACCCCTGGAAGGCGATCCCGTGGACCCAGCGGGTCTTCTGGCGCACCGCATCCACCAGGCATGCGGGGAAACAGGCGCGCGTCGCCACCAGCGCGCCGTCCTCTCCCCGCGCGCGCAGGAATGCCGACTTCCCGCCTGCCTCCGCGATCTTGAGGCCGAGTTCGTAATCCTCCGTCAGGCTGCGGGCGGCGAACGGTGCGGCTGCCGTCCCGTTGCGCCGGGCGACGAGGTCGAGCACGTCGCGCGCGAAGGCACAGCCGACCCCGGCCGCCGGCAGCCCGGCCCCCAATGCGTCGCGCACCACCATCGACTTGCCGTGGGCTTCGGCGAATTCATCGCAGTAATGGCCCGCGATCCAGCGCGAACCGGGCAGCGGTTCGGGCAAGACGGGAATCTGGACGAAATCGTGATCCGTCATCGCCCGGTCGAGCAGCGGCAGCGCGGCGGCATCGACCATGTCTTCGGCATCGTGCAGCAGCACCATTCTCGCCCGGATACCGGTGCGGGCCTCGTCCTCGCACAGGGCGGCAAACAGGCGGTTGAGGCAATCGGCCTTGCTGGTCGGCCCGTCGCGATCGTGAATCACCAGCCGGAGCCGCGAGTCCCCGCCACTCCCGCGGGCCACAGCCCGCACCGTCTCCGGATCGTTGCGATAGCAGCCGACATAGAGCCGCAATTCCGCCTGCGGCCAGGTGGCAAGGGCATGGGCGACAGTGGTCCCGATCACTTCGGCTTCGCGCCAGGCCGGAATCATGACCGCCGCCGTTCCGAGCAGAGGGCTACCGGACAGCGCCGCGCGGTCGACCCGTGCGGTTCGCACCTTGCCTGTCAGCCTGCCCCAGAGATAGTAGAGGTCGACAGCGACGTCATCGAACGCCCCGATCAGGAAAAAGACCCCTGCGAACAGCAGCAGTTCGTGTCCTGCCAGCACGAAGGCCTGCATGAGAGTATAGCCCCCCAAGATCGTCACCGACGTCCCCCCTGTTGATGACGTGCCTGTTACGCCTAACCGAGGCAAAGGGTGCTTGCAACGCGCAAACATTTGCGAAAAAGGACCATTATGACTGCGCCGCGTTTATCCCTGAGTTCCGCGATCCGTCCGTTCAAAGCGCTGTTCGTCAGTGACGCCTTCGAGGGCGTGCTGCTGATCTTCGTGGCGGCAGCGGCCTTGGCGGTGGCGAACTCGCCTTTCGCCCATGACTATCACGTCCTGTTCCACGGCGTCCTGCCTTGGACGCCGATCGCCAAGCTGGACACCCTCCACCTGTGGATCAACGATGCGCTTATGGCGGTATTCTTCTTCGTCGTCGGCCTGGAAGTGAAACGCGAAGTCGTTGCCGGCGAACTTTCCGACCCGCAACAAAGGCGCCTGCCCGTAATGGCCGCTATTGCCGGGATGGCCGCTCCGGCCCTTGTCTATTTCCCACTTGCCGGAGGTGAGCCCCTGTTGACGCGCGGCTGGGCGATCCCTGCGGCAACGGACATCGCCTTCGCCATGGGTGTGCTCGGCCTGCTGGGCAGCCGGGTTCCCGGCCCGCTGCGCCTGTTCCTGCTGACCGTGGCAATCGTCGACGATATCGGCGCGGTCCTTATCATCGCACTGTTCTACACCGCCAATCTCAAGCTCGCCTGGCTGGTGGCCGCGCTGTTGATCTTCGGCGTGATGTTCGCTTTCAACCGGATGAAAGTCACCAGCCTGTGGCCTTTCGTCCTGGCCGCGCTGGTCATGTGGTACTGCGTGCTCAATTCCGGCATCCACGCCACGATTGCCGGCGTCGTCGCGGCCCTGGCCATCCCGATGCGCAAGCGCGACGGCCATTCCATGCTGGAACAGCTCGAACATGCTCTGGTCGGCTGGAACGCCTATCTGGTGGTCCCGGTGTTCGGCTTCGCCAATGCCGGCGTCGCCCTGGCGGGCATCGGCCTCGAAGGCCTGCTCGCCCCGCTGCCGCTGGCGATCGCCGGTGGCCTCGTTCTGGGCAAGCAGGCCGGTATCTTCGCGAGCATCGCGATAGCCGACTGGCTCGGTTTCGCCCGGCGCCCCGCCGAATCGACCTGGGTGCAGATCTGGGGCGTCGCGATCCTGTGCGGGATCGGCTTCACCATGAGCCTGTTCATCGCCGCGCTGGCCTTCCCGCGCCATCCGCTGCTGGTCGAGGAAGCCAAGCTCGGCATTCTCGGCGGGTCGATGATTTCCGCCATTCTCGGCTATTGCGTGCTGCGCTTCGCCCCCGGCCCGAAAAAGCCGGACTGAAACGGCCTACCAGGTCCCGGTATTTTCCATGCTGAGCCAGGGTTCGCGCGGTTCGAGCCGCCCGCCTTCCTGCAGCAATTCGACCGAGATCCCGTCGGGTGTCTTGACGAACGCCATGTGTCCGTCGCGCGGGGGACGGTGGACGATATGCCCGGCATCCATCAGCCGCTGGCAGGTGGCGTAGATATCTTCCACCCCATAGGCGACATGGCCGAAATTACGCCCGCCCGTGTAGGTTTCAGCGGCCGAACCATCCTCCGGCGGCCAGTTATAGGTCAGTTCGAGCTGAGCCAGATCGGCCTGGCCCGGTGCCGCAAGGAAGATCAGGGTGTAGCGCCCCTCGGGCGAATCGTACCGGCTGGCTTCCTCCAGCCCGATCAGTTCGAAGAAACGGATCGTCGCTTCCGGATCGGTAACCCGGATCATCGTATGAAGATACTTGACCAACAGCTGGGACTCCATTCGCCTATATTAAAGCACGGTTCATCGCCGCGCTGACATGGTTCCACTACCCGATATATCCACAGGGAGGCCCATATCATGTCCGAACCGAACCACGAACAGCAAGATTCGGCCGCATCCTTCTGGCGCGATCCGGCCAGTCGCCGCTGGCTCATCAGTTCCGCCATTCTTGCCGCCGGTTTCGTTCTGGGCGGCTACGTGCTCGGCGACGGGCTGACCCGGGCCAGGCATGCGGACCGTTCCGTCACCGTGCGCGGGCTGGCCGAACGCGATGTGAAGGCGGACCTTGCCACGTGGACCATTGCCTATTCGGCCACGGCCACGAACCTCGCCACGGCCCAGGCCGGGGTCGACCGCGACACTTCGGCGATCCGCTCCTATTTCAAGGAACGGGGCTTTCCCGGAGACGCGCTTCAGCCAAGCGGCGTGAACGTATCGAACTATACCAACAACGGCGTGCAGCAATTTACCGTGCGCCAGCGCATGACTTTGCGCAGCACCGATATTCAGCGCGCGGAAAAGGCCGTGCAACACCAGTTCGATCTCGTCCGGCGCGGCGTGGTGCTGGAAGAAGGTTCGGGCATGGCCTACACTTTCACCAAGCTCAACGACATCAAGCCCGAGATGGTGGCGGAAGCGACCAAGGACGCCCGCGCCGCGGCCCAGCAATTCGCCAAGGACAGCCAGACCAGTGTCGGCGGAATCAAGCAAGCCACTCAGGGCTATTTCTCGATCGCGGCCCGCGACGGCGACGGCGGCGGATGGGGCGTGTCGGACACGCCCTACAAGAAGGTCCGTGTCGTCACTACGATCGACTTCTATCTCGACTGATCGAGCGCACAAACAAAACGGCCCGCGCACGAGGCGCGGGCCGCAATGTCCAAAGGCTGTTCAGACCTTAGAAGCTGTAGGACAGCGTGCCGACGACGGCGTCGTCGGTGAAATCCTTGACCGACGGGCCTTCGACGCCCGTGTAGGTAACGCCCAGCGACAGACCACCGAGAACGGTGACCGAAGCGCCCAGCGACCAGTCAAGCGAGTTGCCATCCGTATCGGTGGCGAAGAAACCATCGGTGTAGCCGAGGTGAGCCGACAGCGAGATCGGCGTGTTCGGGATACCGGCTTCCAGTTCGCCGTGGATGTAGAGGTTGTCGGTGTCGCCCAGCGCGTTCTGGTCCCAGGCGTAGTTCACGCCAACGGTGGCGTTGACCGGGCCGAGATCGGTCGAGAGCGAGATGTACGGTTCGAAGAAATCCGTGTCGCCGTACCAGGCTTCGCCAGCCGGGTAGACATAGTAAAGCAGACCGGCATCGAGGGTCAGGCCGGGGGTCACTTCACCGCTCCAGCCGCCGTAGATGTCGAGTTCCATTTCACCCGCACCCCAGTTGTCGATCGACGAACCCCAGGTACCGACATAGAAGCCGCTCGAGTGGCTGATGTCGATGCCGCCCTGGATGGCGAAATCGCCGTCCGACTGCGAAACGCCACGGAAGCGGTAGTCGGAAACGATCGCGACGTTGCCCGAAACGGAGATATCGGACGTGCTTTCGTCTTCAGCGAGAGCGGGGGTGGCAGCGAAAGCCGCACCGGCGAGAACAGTAGCAGCGAGAAGGCTGCGGACGGACGTAAGCATGGCAATATTCCTTACTTTTTGTAAACCTATCATACCTCGTCCCACCTGCGATCCACTGGCCACCTCTTTTATCCGGGTGTACCTTGCGGAACGGGGGTAAGATTGCCTATCGGTGCTGCATCGCACAAGACCAAATGGCTTCGCGGCCTGTGCAAATGCAAAATGTGTGGGTTTTTTGCATCACATACATGCACCGGACACACCCCATGGGGTAATGTGAATGGATCACCGGAACCGCCCTGTTTCTATCATGTTGAATCTACATAAAAACTCTGGAGATACAGCAATGCCCGGCCGTCCGGCGCGTGTTCCCGAAGGGCAACGGGTCTATGCGATCGGCGACATTCACGGGCGGCTCGACCTGCTCGCTTCCCTCGCAGCCGCGATAGAAATCGACGACCGTTCCGCCGGCCATGCGGACACCACCGTCCTGCTGCTGGGCGACCTCGTGGACCGCGGCATGGACAGCGCGGGCGTGGTGGATTTCGCCCTGGACTGGCGGGAACGGCGCCGGGTTCGCATCCTCATGGGCAATCACGAGGAAATGTTCCTGTCGAGCTTCACCGACCCATACATGCTGGGCAACATCCTGCGTTGCGGCGGCCGGGAGACGCTGCTCAGCTACGGCATCGATCCCGACCACGCCGACCTGCCAACGCTCCGCCACGTGCAGGCGGCGATGGAAGCGCGGATCCCGGCGAGGCACCGCGAATTCATGGCTTCCTTCGAAGACATGGCCGTGATCGGCGATTACCTGTTCGCCCACGCCGGGATCGAGCCCGGGTTGCCGGTCGAACAGCAGAAGCCGCAGTCGCTGCGCTGGATACGCGAACCTTTCCTCTCCCATGCGGGGCCGTATTCCCATGTCGTGGTCCACGGCCATACGATCCGCCACGAGGCGCAGGAAATGCCCAACCGCATCGGCATCGATACCGGCGCCTATTGCTACGGGCGGCTGACCGCACTGGTGCTGGAAGGCACCGGCCGCCGCTTCATTCAGGCGGTGGAACGGGACGGCACGATCGCAACCGAAACGCGCACCGCCGCAACCGCCTGACCGCCACTTGCGCGGCGCCTGCAACGGCGCTGCACCGGGAATGGAAGATGTCAGGGGGCCTGTAAGCCGGGTTCTGTACGCGGACGGTATCCCAGCGGGGACCGTATCCGCGACGGCAGCCATTCATCTAGGCCTTGCGTCGCCGCAAGGCTCCAGCAGCCAACCCGGGCGGCCCGGGGCGAAACACCCCTGCTGTTGCCAGCTTGCCGCCCCTATTCGGCCTTGCTCCGGGTGGGGTTTGCCGTGCCGCTCCTGTTGCCAGTCGCGCGGTGCGCTCTTGCCGCACCCTTTCACCCTTGCCTGTGCCCTTTAGGGGCCATCGGCGGTATACTCTCTGTGGCACTGTCCCTGAATGCCGGACCGCAGCCCGGCACCCGGCGGGCGTTACCCGCCACCCTCGTTTCGTGGAGCCCGGACTTTCCTCGGTATCGTGAGATAACGCGGCTGCCCGGCCCCCTGACGCGCGGCGTCATAGCATGGCGGACCCGGAAAATGGAATGCTTATCTGGCCTGCCCGCGGTCGCGTTCCAGCAGCAGGCCGAACAGGATCGCCCCGCATTCGCCATCGATCACCCCATCGATCCGCGCCGGACGCCAGCGCCGCTGGAACGCCGCCACTGCCGCGCGCCCATTCGAAATATCGTAGCCGAAGCGCTCAAGCCCCAGGAGGAAGGCCCCATCGTTGGGAAACGGCGTGCCCAGGCCGACCTCGGGCGTTGCCAGCGCCAGCCGCAGCCGTGCGAGACGCCGCCAGTCGAACAGTTCGCCGGGATCATCCTTGCGCGCCGGAGCGATGTCGGAATGGCCGACCACATTGGCGCGAGGGATGTCGTAGCGCCGCACGATCCGCCCCAGCAGCGGCAACAGGGATTCCATCTGCGCGGCAGTGAACGGGCGATAACCCCACTCGTGACCAGGATTGGCCAGCTCGATCCCGATGCTGGCGGAATTCACGTCGGTAATGCCGCGCCAGTAGGACCGCCCCGCATGCCAGGCACGCTTGTCCTCATCGACCAGACGCGTAACCGTGCCGTTTTCCTCGATCATGTAATGGGCGGAAACCTCGGCTGCGGGGTCGCACATCCGCGCAAGCGCCTCCCCGCCGGTCGGCATGCCGGTGTAATGGAGGACGACCATCGAGATGGGCAGCTGGCGTTCGTTCCAGTTGGGCGAGGGAACCTCGCGCTGCACCAGCTCGTCCATCGCGCCTCACCCTTCCGGCAGCACCGCCCCCAGCACCAACGCCTCGCCGGAGACGGCGTATTGCAACCCGCCGCCGCATTCCTGCGCCAGCAGGTGCAGCATATGGGCCGCGGCCGTCCGGCTGGAAAGCTCCGCGTCCGGCATCCTTCCCTCCAGCGCGCGGCCGATCGTCTCGTCGAAGGCGATTTTCGGACCCATGGCGCGCACGGCCAGTTCGCTCGTCCCGCCGCGCACTTCGGCCGCGATGTCGATTTCCCCGCCGCGCACCAGCGAATCGATGGCCAGTTGCGCGAAATTGAGCAGGACCTTGGCCGCCGGCTTGGACATTTCGGCCACGCCCAGCACCCAGGTCACGGAAATGCGGTCGTTCCCCGCCACCAGCGCATCGACCAGGGCGCGCACTTCCTCGGCCGCCACGGTATCGCCGAAACCGCCCGCCGCGCCGAAGGCAAGACGGAAGAACTTGAGCTTGTCGGTCGAAGTCCGCGCACTCTGTTCGAGCAGCTCGAAGCAGCGCTGGCGCATTTCGGGGTCCTTTTCGTCCGCCAGCAGTTCCAGCCCGTTGACCAGCGCCCCCACGGGGCTGAGCAAATCGTGGCACAGGCGCGAGCAGAGCAGGCTGGCGAGATCGACGGAAGAATTGGACATATCGGCTTTCGGGATACCTTCGTGCGAGCTTGATTGTATCGGGGTCGGGACCCAAGCCTTTATAAGGAGAAAATCCCATCCCGAAACAGCGCCTTTCCCCGTGCAGCAAAGTTCCGCGTTTTAGGGTCAGGCCCCATAAAGCATGATTCCGTCCCTTTACGCGTCGGGGCAGGTACAGGAAAGCGCCTCGAACCCGTCCGGCGTGTCGCGCCAGAAGCGGACCTCTCCCTGCCCTGCGATCGCCCAGACCTTACCGTCACCCGCCGCCTGATCCCGGTCGCATGGCGACGGTTCCGGCAGGCCGGCAGGGTGCGAATGGTAATACCCGACAAGTTGCGGCCCCCCGGCCCGTTCGGCCCGGCAGGCATCGATCAGCACGCGCGGATCGATCTCGAACCGGCTGCGCGGATCGTCCGCGACATTCGCCACCGGACGGATTTCCGCAATCCGCCCCTCCGCACCCAGCAGCAAGCCACAGCATTCTTCGGGAGCGGCCTTTTCTGCCTCGGCAAGCAGGCGTTCGATAAGGGGCGGC
>JAQVEQ010000114.1 GCA_028697875.1 Novosphingobium sp.
AATTCGCCCATGCGGTGCACGCGGCGGCCCCCGCCGACGGTTCGCAGACTGGCGATGCGCCGTCCCAGGGCAATCGCCGGGATGACGGCACGCAGAACTCTACCGCGCGCGCGGGTGCCGATGCCCCGGCTTCCTCCGGCGCGGGCACGGGCACTGGCGGGGGCGGCACCGGCCGCCATCGCGACGGCCAGGACGGCCGGCCCGAACGCATCCTGGCGCAGCCGCGCACCGCGGGCCGGGACGAAGGCAAGGCCATGGGCGGAATCTTCGCCTGATAACGGACAACCAGAAACAGGGACTATCGAGCAATGAGCGGTGAAGCCAAAGATCAGGCCGAGGCAAAGACGAAAGGGAAAGGCGCGGCCGTCAAGGCGGCAATGGCGCTGGCCCTTGTCGGTGCCGGCGGCGGGGGCGTTTACGGTCTCCTGCAGGCGGGCGTGCTTCCCGGCGGCGGGAAGGAAGCCAAGGAAGACCACACACCCAAGCTGATCCTGAAAGGCGAGGAGGACCCCTATGCCCCGCCTGCGGCCGAAGGCGAGGGGAGCGAGGCGCCCGACGTTTCTGGCGAAGGCGGCAGCAAGTATCGCACGGCCTATTTCACCTTCTCGGACAACTTCACGTCCAATCTCAAGAATTCGACCGGCCTGATCCAGGTCAGCCTCGCTGCGTCCACCCATCGCGACGGCCGCGTGCTGATGTGGCTCAAGAAGCACGAACTGGCGGTCCGCTCGCGCATCCTCATCGTCCTGGCCGACACGCCGGAAGAGGAACTGCTGACGCCCGAGGGCAAGGAACTCCTGCAGAAGCGGATTACCGACGCGATCAATCAGGTCCTGATCGAGGCGGAAGGCTTCGGCGGGATCGATGCCGTCTATTTCCGGAGCCTGCTGGTCCAATGAAACCCGGAGGCCCCTTCGTAGCCGAGCGCGTCGCCGCGCAGCATTGCCCCGAGCTGTTGCAGGGCAAGCGGCAGGCGGCCAATCCGCTGAAGGAACTGGCGCGCCTTGGCGAAAGACTGCCGGAGCAGCTCGAACGCCAGCTGGCCGCGCTGTGTCCGGGCGCCAAGGTCGAAGTGCGGGCCGGCGAACCGGCGGAACTGCACGCCAGTGCCGCGAACGACCGGCGGGCGGAGCCGGTCCTGAACAGCATGCTTGCCGTCGGACCCAAGGAAGTGATGATGATCGCTTCGGTCCCCCGGCGCGCGGTACTCGGCCTTGTCGACCTCGCCTTGGGCGGGACCGGCAAGGAATGGGACATGCCGGCGGGCAAGCTGCCCCTTTCGGCCCGGCTGATGTTCGGCCGTGTCGAAAAGATGCTGGCGGGCGTCCTCGCCGGTGCCATGGACCTGTCCGATCCGGAACTGGTCAAGCCCAAGAACGCGGGCGCCGCGCTCGAAGCGAACACGCCGTTCGCCGGGTGCCGCCGCACCGTGCTGCCGGTCGAAGTGGCCATTGCCGGAACGGAAACCTGGGAACTCGTCTTCGTCTTCCCCGGCTCGAGCGTCGCGGCGCTGTTCGCGAACCAGGGCGAAGCCAAGGGCGCGGCGCCTGCGGCATCGCGTCCGGCGGAAGCCAGTCCGCAAACGGAACCCTTCGGCGGCATCCCGCTCCCGCTCAAGGCGGTGCTGGTGGACATGGCTGTGCCGGTTTCGATGCTTTCCAGGCTCAAGCCGGGAATGGTCATCCCGGTGACAGTCGCACGCAGCGTGCCGCTGATCGCGGGCGAACAGGCCGTTGCCCATGGTTCCGTCGGTGCGGTGGACGACCGCGCCGCGCTGCAACTCACTCGAATTACTGCAATCAAGGAGAACTGACGTGTTGAACGGCAACGATGGCTTTGCCCTGCTTCAGGATGTCGATGTGCGGCTTTCGGTCGAACTCGGCCGGGCCAGCATGAAGCTCAAGGATGTCCTTTCCCTCGCCGAAGACAGTGTCGTGATGCTCGACCGGCTGGTCGACGAACCGCTCGACGTCCTCGTCAACGGCAAGTTGATCGCCAAGGCCGAGATCGTGTCCGAAGGCGGACGCTTCGGCATGAAGATCGTCGAACTGGCCAACGGTGCCAAGGCTCCTGCCGGGGTGTCCGTCTGATGGTCTGGTACATCGTCAAGCTGCTGGTCCTGCTGCCGCTGATCGGGGCCCTCATCTGGGGAAGCCTCAAGCTCGCGCAGAAGATGCAGTCGCGGTTCGGCGCAGCGCAGGATGGGGCCAAGGCCGTACGGGTCGTGGAGACCACGATGCTGTCCCCCACACTGAAGCTGGCGGTGCTGGAATTCCATGGCCGCGAGATCCTGGTTTCCGTCTCGCGTCAGGGCCTTTCGCGCCTGGCCGAAGCGCCCGCGCGCACGGCTTTCGACGGGGTGCGGCCATGAAGCGTCTCGCTGCCCTGCTGGCGGCAGTGCTGCTGGCGCTGCCCGTGGCAGCTTTCGCGCAGGCCGCGATCCCGGATGCGCCCAGTGCGATTCCGGGGGCGCTCGACCGGGCGTTCCAGAACATCGGCGGCGGGCAGGGTGCCGGCCTGAGCATGTCGCTGCAACTGCTCCTCATCATGGGGCTGCTCACCATCCTGCCGGGCCTGCTGCTCATGATGACCAGCTTCACCCGCATCCTGGTGGTCCTTTCCATTCTCCGCCATGCGCTGGGCCTGCAGCAATCGCCGCCCAACCAGGTGCTGATCGGCTTGTCGCTGTTCCTGTCGCTGTTCGTCATGGCGCCTACGCTGGAACAAGTGAACGCCAAGGCGATCGCGCCCTATGCCGCCGGGACGGTAAATGCCGAGCAGGCGATCGAAGTGGCAGGCGGCGAGATGCACGGCTTCATGATTCGCCAGACGCGCAAGCAGGACCTCGCGATGTTCGCCGAAATGGCCAATGCACCCAAGTTCGCGTCGCCGCAGGAGGTGCCGTTCTCCATCCTCCTGCCGGCCTTCGCGACCAGTGAGCTGAAGACCGCGTTCCAGATCGGTTTCATGCTGTTCCTGCCGTTCCTGGTGATCGACCTCGTCGTCGCCAGCGTGCTCATGTCGCTCGGCATGATGATGATGTCTCCGACCATCATCTCGCTTCCGTTCAAGCTCTTGCTTTTCGTCCTCGTCGACGGCTGGGCCCTGCTGATGGGCTCGCTGGCGGCCAGCTTCGGATAGGTCCCATGGACGAACTTTCCCTGCTTCTTTCGCTTGCCGACCGGATGCTGTGGGTGACCGCGCTGGTCGCGGCGCCGGTGCTGCTTTCCAGCCTTGCCGTCGGCGTGGTCATCGGCATCATCCAGGCGGCGACCTCGGTGAACGAGCAAACGCTGACTTTCGTGCCCAAGCTCGCGGTGATCGCGCTGGTGCTGGTAGTCTTCGGGGCATCCATGATGGCGCTGGTAGGGGACTTCGCCCAGGACATCTTCGCCGAGATCGCCCGGATCGGGAAATGATCGGTATCGATTTCGGATTCGGCACCGTCGAGGGCGAGTTGTGGCGGCTGCTGTTCGCCATGACCCGCATTGGCGCCGCCCTGCTGGCGGCGCCCTTCTTCGGGGCCGCCGGTGTCCCGATGCAATTGCGTGTCGGGCTGGCCGGGGCTATCGCCGTGATGGTCTGTGCCTGGACCCCGCTGCAGGCCCCTGCCGCCATCCTCTCGCTCCAGGGCCTGCTGATCGTGGCCGGGGAAGTGCTGGTCGGCCTGGCGCTGGGTTTCGTGCTGCAAGTCGTCTTCGCCGCGCCGGTAATCGCGGCCGAAACGATCAGCGGCACCATGGGCATGAGCATGGCCGTGGCCGCCGACCCCGCAAGTGGCGAGCAGTCGACCGCGCTTGGCCAGTATTTTTCCGTCGTCCTGGCGCTGATCTTCCTGACGCTCGGCGCGCACCTTCATTTCCTGTCGCTGGTGATCGAAAGCTACAAGGTCTTCCCGCCGGGCGAGACGTGGCTGGGCGCGGAAAAGCTGCATGACGTCGCGGCCTTCGGCGGCGAGATGTTCGTTACGGCCGTGGTCATTGCCTTGCCGGTTACGTTGATCCTGCTGATCGTCCAGCTGGTGACCGGCGTGCTGAGCCGTTCCGCTCCGTCGCTCAACCTCTTCGCTCTCGGCCTGCCTGCCGGCGTGCTGGCGGGGATTGCGGCGCTGATCGCGGCTTCGCCCCTGCTTGCGAGTCAGCTGATCGAACTGAGCCATACGGCCGTGGAAGACAGCGCGAGCGTGCTGGTTCGATGAGCGACAGCGGCGAAAAGACTTTTGCGCCAACCGAGAAGCGGCGCCGCGACGCTGCCCGCAAGGGCGACGTCCTGCGCTCACGCGAGCTGGCGACGGTCGTGGCGGTGCTGGTCGGGACGGCGTGGCTCAAGTTCCAAGGGCCGGTGCTGCTGTCCGGCCTCGAAGACGTGCTCCGCCTCGGCCTGACCTGGGACCGGGCGATGCTGGAAGACTTCACGCCTTCGCGGATCGTGTTTCCGGTCCTCAAGGCGGTCCTGCTGCCGGTCTTGACCCTGGCAGGCGCAGTCATGGTGGCGACGGTCATTTCCCAGCTTGCCTTTGCCGATGGCCGGTTCAATGGCAGTAATATCGTGCCCAAGGGATCGCGGCTCAATCCGCTGTCGGGGCTCAAGCGCATGTTCGGGCCGACCGGCTGGATCGAAATGGCCAAGGGCATCGCGAAAGTCGGTCTCCTTGGGGCGATTGCCTATGGCTGGGCGCATTCGCAATTCGATGCGCTGGCAGGCATGGCCCATACCGAACTATCGGCGCAGCTGATCCTCGCATGGGATGCGATCATTTCCCTGCTGTTCGCCTTGACCGGCGGGCTTCTGGTCATCGCGCTGATCGACCTGCCGGTCCAGGTGGTGCGGCGTCTCAACCGCCTGAAGATGAGCCATCAGGACATGCGCGACGAGCACAAGGAGGCCGAAGGGGCGCCCGAAAAGAAGGCCGCCCAGCGCCAGCGCCAGCGCGAACTGGCAATGGGCGGTATCCAGTCGGCCATGCGCGAGGCGCAATTCGTCCTGACCAACCCCACCCGCTTTTCAGTGGCGCTGGCCTACGACCCGAACAAGGCATCGGCCCCGATCGTGCTGGCCAAGGGCAGGGGCGAAAAAGCCCAGGCGATCCGCGAGCTGGCCGCCGAACTGAATGTCCCGATGCTCGAATATCCCGCGCTGGCCCGCTCGATCTATTTCACCACGCGCGAACGGCAGGTCATTCGCGAGGAATTGTACGCAGCGGTTGCCAGTGTCCTGGCCTTCGTCTTCTCACTCAAGCGCGGCGAACGCCCGGCGCGCCCGTCCATCCACGTTCCGATCGAAATGCGTTTCGACGCAAGCGGCCGCCCCGATCCGCGGGCCGGCACTTAAACTCGCGGGCAAACGGCCGTTCTGGATAGCATGACTTCGGCAACATCCTCGATCATCTCGGCGCTTGGCGCGGGCAGCGGAGTCGATATGGCGGCGCTCGCCAGCAGCCTGGCCGAAGCCCAGTATGCGACGCGCCTCGAACAGTTGAGCGCCAAGAGCGAAGCCCTCGATGCCAAGATTTCCACGGCGTCGTCGCTCAAGAACCAGATAACCCAGCTTGCCAGTGCGCTGGGTGAGCGCGTGCGCACCGGCGATCTTGCCCCGGTATCCAGCATCAGCAACGCTTCGGTCGCCTCGGTTGCGCGCTCCACGGCGTCGAGCCCGGCGGGAGACTACTCGCTGGAAATCTTCTCGCTCGCCTCCGCGCAGACCCTTGCCGGCCCTGCCTATGCGGCTTCGACCAGCGCGGTCGGATCGGGCACTCTGACTCTGCGCTTCGGCGCGGTTTTGTCGGGGAGCTTCACTGCCGATGCCGGACGCGATGCAGTGGAAATCGAAATTCCCAGCGGAGCGACACTGGCCGATGTCGCCCGCTCCATCAACGCCGCCGGCGCGGGCGTGACTGCCTATGTCGCCAATGGGGCGGACGGAGCCCGGCTGGTTCTCAAGGGGGAAGAGGGGGCGGCCAACGGCTTCGTGCTGGAAGCGAGTGAAACACCCGGGGATGAAGGGTTGGCGGCGCTGGCCTGGGAACCGGTCAGCGGCGACCCGGCGCAACTGCTCGTGACTTCGGCGGATGCGCAGTTCGAGCTCGACGGTATCGCGATGACCAGCGCGAGCAACAAGGCGGGCGAAGTGGCCCCCGGCATTTCGCTGACGCTGACAGGCACCAATGCGGGCAATCCCGCCACGATCCAGTTCAGCGATTCCGCCGACGCCATCGCGACCTTGATGGAAGATCTGACTTCGGCTCTCAACGAGATCGTCGCGGCTCTTAACGAGGCAACCGATCCGCAAACGGGCGACCTTGCCCGCGACGACGGCGCACGTGCCTTGGGCCGCCAGCTTTCCAGCCTCGGCAGTACGGTTATCATGCCCAACGCGGCCGATGGGGAGCCCAGGACTCTGGCCGAACTCGGGCTTGCGATCGGGCGGGACGGCACGTTCAGTTTCAACGAAAGCACGTTGCAGTCCGCGATGGCGCGCGATCCGGAAGCGGTCGCGGCGATGTTCACGAACGGGCTCTACGGCGTCTATTCCACGATCGACAAGATCTCCCGCAATGCGTCGACCACGGGTAGTCCCGGCTCCCTCGCCGGTTCCGTGAGCCGTTACACCACGCAGCAATCCCAGGTGAGCGAACAGAACACCAAGGTCGCGGACCAGCAGGAAGCCCTGCGCGCGCGCCTCACCACCCAGTTCACGGCGGCGGACACGCGCATCAACGCTTTCCAGTCCACCCTTTCCTTCCTCGAGGCGCAAATCGCGCAGTGGAACAAGAGCGATAATTAGGATGTTGGCGCAAACTGATCCCTATGATGCCTACCAGCGCGTGGAATTCGATGCGCGTGTGAAAGGCGCGACATCGTCGGAGCTGGTTCATGTCTGCTACGACCAGCTCATTCTGGCGCTCAGCACGGCATTGGTCGCCAGCGAGCGCAGGGACGCCCGGCTCAAGAGCCGGTCCCTGACGCGGGCGCTCACGGCCTTGATGGCGCTTCAGCTGGGGGTCGACCAAGGACACGAGATGGCCGCGGTGCTGACGGATTTCTATGGCGCTGCCCGCAAGTCGATCCTGGCAAGTTCGCTCGAATTCGATGCCGAATGCCTGCGCGTCATGCGTGACGATTTCTGGGAAATACGCGACGCCATGCTGCATTCGGGCGGCTGACCGGAGCACTTCCGCATGGCCGCCGGGAAAATGCGAATGGCCCGGCTTTCCCGCAGCCGCGAGCCATCTGCAGAACGTCCGGCCGGACGTTCGTACAAGTATGCCAGCCCGCTATAATTTTTGCCGGATCTGCCGTTAATCCAGACATGACTATATACGATCGTTCCCTGTCGCCTGAAAGGAAGGGCGTCCTCGGCTGGCTTGGTTTCCGGCACTCGCAGCCCGGCGAAGCGACGGACCTTTCCGCACTTGCGCGGCACTTGCGCGATCTGGCGCTCGATGCGCGGTCCACGCTGATGGCGGGGATTGCGGAGTTCGTTGCCCGGTACGAACTCGACGTCTGCCCCGATGTGCTGTCCGTTGCCCATGACTACGTGACGCGGGCCGACCCGCTGCTCGTGCGGCTGATCGACGAGCGCGACGCTTCAGGGCTGGCGGTTTCTGCGGAATGGCTGAAGAAGCTTCGCGGTCACGAGCGGGCGGACAAGGAGGTCGACGATCTTCACCGCATGTTCGAAAGGCTGGAAAAGCAGCTGATCGATTTCGGGACGACGGCCACTGCCGCTCGCAAGGCGACCCAGGATTACGGGATATCGCTCGAAGGCCATGTGGAGCAACTCGGCAGCGCGCGGGAGTTCGACACCTCCGTCACCCAGCTTCTGGGCGTCGTTCGGGCGATGATCAAGCGCACGTCCGAGATGGAAGACGAGATGAGCCTCAGCGAAACGCAATCGCGGGAGCTGCGGAAGGACCTCGAGGATGCCTTGCGCTGTGCCGAGGAGGACTATCTTACCGGTATGCCCAATCGCCGGGCGTTCGAAAGGACATTCGAACGGGAATATCGCGAAGCGCGTCTTGCGCTTGAGCCGTTGGTCGTGGCATTCTGCGACATAGACCACTTCAAGCGTGTCAACGATGCGCATGGGCACGATACGGGGGACAGAGTGCTGAAGGCAGTGGCGCGTAACCTTTTGCGCATCTCCAGCGATCGCTGTTGCATCGCCCGCCATGGGGGCGAGGAGTTCGTCGTCCTCTTTCGGGGCAAATCGCTCGAGCAGGCCACGGCATCGCTGGACGAGGCCCGTATGGCGCTGTGCGAGCGGCGAATGGTCGATCGCCGGACCAGGACCCCGATCGGTTACATCACCTTTTCGGCCGGGATTGCGGACGTGTTCGCTTACCCGGACCGGTTCACGGCGCTGAAGGCCGCGGACACTGCATTGTACCTCGCGAAAGAACGGGGAAGGAACCAAATCGTAACGGCAGGCGTTTAGCCGGACAGGCCGCGGACAAACGAAAGGGGGGACGGCGGTGTGGCAAGAGAAACATGATCCGCTACCTGCCGATCTGTGGTTCACGGAAATCGGCAAGCTCGAAGAGTCTTGTTTGCATGACGGCAGCGATACCAGCGGCTCCATTGTGCGCCGGGCGTTTCAGCTGGCAAGACTGGCGCCCCGGCCAATCGGAAGAATCCTTGCTTCCCCCGTTTCCGAAAACGAGATCGAAGCGATGCTGGAGCGTGGCGAAACAACGGAGGCAGCCGCCACGGTCGTGGGTAGCGGCGGGAAAGTGGGGCTACCGCCGCGGCAAGGCGCGGGGCGTTGCGTTGCGTCGTTCGGCTTGGGCGACGAACGCCCGGTAAGCGTCGAAGCCGGATCTCCCGCCCTTGCGCTGGTCGGCGCATGGGCGAGGTTTTTCATGACAGTTCGAAAGGCCTAGCCTGACTGTCGTCGGGACCGGATCTGCCGACAGTGTCGAGGTCCGCTTCGAGCCCGATCCTGATTGCGGCGCTTGACGAGGTAACGCCGAGTTTCTTCAGCGCGTTGAGCCGGTAATCCTCGACCGTCCTCGGGCTCAGGTCGAGGGTATTCGCCATGTCCTTGTTCGAATGGCCGCGCAGCATGAACGAGAGAATCTGCCTTTCGCGCTGAGAGAGGTTCTCCACGAGATTCCGGGCCTTCTGCCTGCGCACGATCGCGCCACCCTTCTCGTCCATGAACTTCCGGCAGTAAAGGCAAGCAGTCATGAGTTCTTCGCCGGAAAAGGGCCAGGCGAGATAGTCCGCAACCCCGTCGTGCGCCGCGCGGACGACCTGGGAAGGCCTGGGGTTTTCGGCAAAGACGAT
>JAQVEQ010000115.1 GCA_028697875.1 Novosphingobium sp.
CCAATGGCAGTCGCAACCCCAGTATGGCCCGCGTGCGCCGCTGCGCGCGCCGGTCTGTATGAAGCCTGGAGATGAACTGAAGGGCACCGGCGGCCCCAACTGCGATCCGACCTATAAAGGCAAGACCGGCCGCTATGTGTGGCGCTCGCGGCCGCAATATGGTCCGCGCGCGCCGTTGCAAGCACCGGTCCGCGTTTGGGTCGATGGGACCGATGTCTGCTGATGACGCAATGCGACGGCGAGGTGCCGAGGTGCCCTCGCCGTCGCTCATGGCTTGGCGGACGTTACCTGTTCCAGACTTGCCGAAGCCTCCGTCGGCTGTCTATTGTTTCTGAATGGCGGTCACCTCACCGGCGTTGCCGTTGAGCGCGAGGTCGAAGGCAACCTTGTCGCCGACCTTCACGCTGTCGAGCAGTTCGGGTTTCGCCTTGAATGCCATTGTCATCGCCGGCCAGTCGGCTTCCGCAATGGGGCCATGGTCGAGCGTGATCGTCCCCGCGGACTTGTCGACCGCCGTCACCGTCCCGGTGCCCTTGGCCATCTTCGCGGCACCTGCCATGGGGATCTCCATATTCCCCATCTCGCCTGACATATTACTGGCCATGGCGTCCATTTTCCCGGTCGCTTCGGTAGTTGCATTGGCTGCCGCGTCGTTGGTTTCGGCTTTCTGACCGCAGGCGGCGAGCAGCGCCGCAAGACCAAGCATCGCCGCGAGTGTGAGAGGTTTCATCGTTTTCTCCTTCAGTGTTGATCGGGTTGAGGGTTGGGTTTGGCGTTTCGCTGCCGCATCAACAGATAGGCGGCGGGGATGACGAACATGGAGAGAAGCGGCGCGGTGACCATGCCGCCCACCATAGGGGCCGCGATCCGGCTCATCACTTCCGAGCCCGCGCCCGAACCGATGAAGATCGGCAGCAGGCCGGCGATGATCACGGCGACCGTCATCGCCTTGGGGCGTACACGCAGGAGCGCCCCCTCGCGCACCGCTGTTGCAACCTGCTCCGCCGTCGGATTTTCACCGCGATCCTCCAGGGCGCTCTTGAGATAGATGAGCATGACGACGCCGAATTCGGCGGCGACGCCTGCAAGCGCGATGAATCCGACTCCCGTCGCAACCGACTGATGGTATCCAAGCAGGTAGAGGAGCCAGAAGCCGCCGGTGAGCGCGAACGGCAGCGTGCCCATTATGAGCGCGGCCTCATCGAGCCGGCCGAAGGTCATGAACAGCAGCACGAAGATGATCGCCAGCGTGGCGGGTATGACGATTTTCAGCCGCTCGGTTGCGCGTTCCAGATACTCGAACTGGCCCGACCAGGCGATCGAGACGCCGGGCGAGAGTTTGACATCCTTCGCCACCGCAGCCCTGAGATCATCGACAACCGAGGCGAGGTCACGCCCGCGCACATCGACATAGACCCAGGTCGAGAGTCGGCCGTTCTCGGTCTTCAACATTGGCGGGCCGTCGCTGATCCGAAGCTGCGCCACCGTGCCCAGCGTGATCTGCTGACGCGAAGGCGTGAGGATGGGCAAGGCGCGCAGCCCTTCCAGGCTGTCCCGGATTTCGCGGGGATAGCGCACGTTGATCGGATAGCGCGCCAGCCCCTCGACCGTCTGGCCGATATTTTCGCCGCCGATCGCGCCCGAGACGATTTCCTGCACATCGGCGATGTTAAGAGAGAAGCGGGCCGCAGCGGCGCGGTCGATGGTCACATCGACGTAGCGCCCCCCGGTCAGTCGCTCGGCAAGGGCGGAACTGACGCCAGGCGTCTTTTTGGCTACCGTCTCTACATCATGGGCAATGCGATCGAGCTCGGCAAGATCGGGGCCAGAGACCTTGACCCCGATCGGGCTCTTGATGCCAGTCGCGAGCATGTCGATGCGGTTGCGGATCGGAGGAATCCAAATGTTGGCAAGGCCGGGCACCTTCACTTTCGCGTCCAACTCGTCGACCAGCTTTTCGGGCGTCATCCCCGGCCGCCACTCCTCGCGCGGTTTGAAGCGAATAGTGGTCTCGAACATTTCGAGCGGGGCGGGATCGGTCGCGCTCTCGGCGCGCCCCGCCTTGCCGAACACGCTTTCCACTTCGGGCACGCTCTTGATCATCCGGTCGGTCTGCTGGAGCAGCGCGGACGCCTTGGCGGCGGACAGGCCCGGCAGTGCCGACGGCATGTAGAGCAAATCGCCTTCATTCATTGCGGGCAGGAACTCGCCGCCCAATCGCGAAAGCGGCCAGGCCGTGGTTGCGAGAACCAATGCGGCGATGATGAGCGTTACCTTGGGCCGCTTCAGAACCCAGTCGATCGCGGGGCGATAGGCGCGTGTCAGAACCCGGTTGACCGGATTGGCCTGTTCGGACGGGATTTTCCCTCGGATCAGCCAGCCCATCAGCACCGGCACCAGCGTCGCCGACAGGATCGCAGCGGCGGCCATCGCATAGGTCTTGGTGAAGGCGAGCGGCGAAAACAGCCGCCCTTCCTGTGCCTGCAGCGTGAATATCGGCACGAAGGACAGGGTGATGATCAGCAACGAGAAGAACAGCGCCGGGCCAACCTCCATCGCGGCTTCGGTTATGACGGTCCAGCGCTTCGTTCCATCAAGATGTTCGTCCGGATGATCGGCCTCCCAGCGCTCGATCTTCTTGTGCGCGTTCTCGATCATCACGATCGCGGCATCGACCATCGCGCCGATCGCGATGGCGATGCCGCCGAGCGACATGATATTGGCATTAACGCCCTGGAAGCGCATCACGATGAAGGCGGCGAGCACGCCCAGAGGCAGCGTCACGATCGCGACCAGCGCCGAGCGGACGTGCCAGAGGAACAGCGCACAGACCAGCGCGACGACGACGAACTCCTCGGCGAGCTTGTGCGTCAGATTCTCGATGGCATGGTCGATGAGCTGCGAGCGGTCATAAGTGGTGACGATCTCGACGCCCGGCGGCAGGCTCTTCTTCAAGTCCTCGAGTTTCGCCTCAACAGCAGAAATCGCGCTGCGCGCGTCCGCGCCCTGGCGCAGCACGACGATGCCGCCGGCCACTTCGCCCTCGCCATTGAGTTCGGCAATGCCGCGCCTGATTTCGGGGCCGAGCTGAATCGTCGCGACATCGCCCAGCGTCACGGGCACGCCGCCGGCGGCCGTGCGCAGCGGGATGGCGCGGAAGTCGTTGAGCGATTGCAGATAGCCCGAGGCGCGGACGATATATTCGGCCTCGGCAAGCTCGATGACCGAGCCGCCCGTCTCCTGGTTCGCCCGCCGGATCGCCTCCACCGCCTGGCCGTGCGTGATGCCGTAGCCGGCCAGCTTCACCGGATCGAGCACCACCTGATACTGCTTCACCATGCCGCCGACGCTGGCGACCTCGGCGATGCCGGGAATGGTTTTCAGTTCATAGCGAAGGAACCAGTCCTGCAGGGAACGAAGCTGGGACAGATCATTGCGTCCCGTCCGATCGACCAGCGCATATTCATAGATCCAGCCAACGCCGGTCGCATCTGGTCCGATCGAACTCTTTGCCGTCTCCGGCAGACTGCCCTGCACCTGATTGAGATATTCTAGCACGCGGCTGCGCGCCCAGTATAGATCGGTGCCATCCTCGAAGATGACATAGACGAAGCTGTCGCCGAAGAAGCTGTAGCCCCGAACCGTCTTCGCGCCCGGCACCGAAAGCATGGTGGTGGCGAGCGGATAAGTGACCTGGTCCTCGACAATGCGCGGCGCCTGCCCCGGATAATTCGTCCGGATGATGACCTGTGTGTCCGACAGGTCCGGCAGCGCGTCGATGGGTGTGGTTCGCACCGCCCAGAGCCCGGCGAAGACGAGCGCCAGCGCGCCCAGCACCACGAAGAAGCGGTTCTGGACCGACCAATGGATGAGCCGGGCGATCATTGACCCGTCTCCCGCGTCATGGAGCGAACCGTTGGGCCTTCGGGCGGCTGATCGAAGGTGAAGCGCACCCTGTCACCCACCTTGAACCCGCGCGCTGCTGCAAGATCGGCAAGCCGGAAGCGCATGGTCATGGACGGCCAGTTCAAGGCAGCGACGGGGCCGTGGTTCAACGTGACGCTGTCCCGCGCAATCTTCTCGATCCGTCCGCTCGCCGTATAGGTCTTCGGCTTGGCTGCCTGGGGCGGCGGTGCACCACCGATCGGCCGCACGTCCATTCCCGACAGGCTGGCCTCGGAATCGATGAGGAACTGCCCTGAAGTAATGACCTTCTCGCCCTCGGAAAGCCCGGCGAGGATTTCGGTCTGGCCGTCCGCCTCCAGGCCGGTCTTCACTTCGGCTGGCTGATAGCGACCCTTGTCCAGCGCGAGCATCACCAGCGCACGCTTCCCGGTGCGGATGACCGCCTCGGACGGAACGAGCAGCGCGGAACGTGGCGCGCCTGCGAAGTTCACGGTCGCGAACATGCCTGGCCGCAACCGTCCGCCACGATTGGCAAGCTCGATGCGCGCGGTGATAGTCCGGCTTTCGGTCTGCGCCTGCGGGAGGATCGCGCGCACCAGCCCCGGGAATGTCTCGCCGGGAAAGGCTGTCAGGATCGCCGTAACGGGTCTGCCGGGCCGTGCCTGCGCCGCCATCGCTTCGGGCACGGCGGCGTCAAGCCAGACCGTGCCGAGCCCATTGACCTCAGCGAGCGTCTGGCCGGCCATCACGCTCATGCCCGGCCGGACGGCCAGGGACTTGATCGTGCCGGCAATGGGCGAGGCAATGGTGATGACGGTACGGGGCCTTCCACTCCGTTCGACCGCTGCGATGGTGGACGGCGGCATGCCCAGCAAGACCAGCCGCTGCCGCGCGGCGCTGGCGAGCGCTTGGTCGCCCGTGCGGCGCACGGCGAGATACTCTTCCTGCGCGCCGCCCCAATCGGGAATGAGGAGATCGACGAGCGGTGCGCCCGCGCCGATCACGTCGTCGGGGGCGCGGTTATAGGTGCCTTGGACAAAGCCGCTCGCACGCGGCTGGACGATGGCGATGTCACGTTCGTTGTAACCGATCGTGCCGGTGACAGTCAGGCCGCTGCCCAGCGTTCCGCGATGCGCCTCGGCGGTGCGCAACCCCAGGTTCTGGACCAGCGCGGGATCGATGCGCACGCCTGCCTCATCGCCTGCCTCACCGGCATATTTGGGGACGAGCTCCATGTCCATGAACGGCGATTTGCCCGGCTTGTCGAAATGCTGGCCGGGAACCATCGGGTCGTACCAGTAGAGCACCTTGCGATCGCCTTGCGTCGCCTCGGTCGTCGGTTCGTCGCCGCCAAGTGAGGCAATTCCGTAACCGGCGCCTCCGGCGACAAGGGCGAGCACCGCAGCTGCAAGCGTGAGTTGCTTGCGGGATGAGAGTTCCAGTTTCATTGACTGCCTCCATAGGTCAGTACCAGACGCGTCGCGTGACGGGCCACGGCGGCTTCGCGATCGAGCGTGTCGAGTTCGGTACTGGCAAGGCTGGCCTCCGCCTCGACGACATCGAGAAGCCCGGCGCGGCCAGCGGCGTAGCTTGCCGTCTCAAGTGCCGCCTTCTTGCGCGCCAGCGGCAGTAGTGTGTCGCGCGCCCGCATCCATTGCTCATGGTGCATGTGATGCTCTGCAAGGCCTGCTTTCAGATTTGCCTCCAGGGCACGCTGAACATCCTCCTGCTCGGCGCGCGCCGCCGCCGCCTCAGAAGCGGCCGCCTCGATCCGTGGATTCTGACGCCGGCCGGGGAAAATAGGCAGTGTCATGGTCGCGCCGACCGACACCATGTTGCCGAATTGCGGATCGCGTCGCTGAAAGGCGACATTGAATCCCCAGTCGGGGCGCTTTTCCGCACGCGCCAGTTCGGTATCCGCTTGTGCTTGCCGGACCTTCGCCCCAGCCATTTGCAGATCGGGATGCTGCGTCAGGCTGGCGCGCAGTTCCGTCGGCGTCACGACAAGCTGTGGGGTCGGGCCGACAGCCTCAGGATCGTCGTCGCCCGTCCAGCGCGAGAGCTCGGCTCGGGCGCTGCCGACCTCGGCCTCGATTGCGCTACGCCGGTCTTCCAGCTCGACCAACGCTCGCATCGCGTCGAGGCTCTGCCCCGGCCGCGCGGAACCCGAGGCAACCGCAGAAGGCGAGGTGGAGACCAGCGAACGCAACTCCCCGAGAATCCTGTCCATCGTGTCGAGACGTCTTTGGGCGTAGGCGAGATCGATCCACGCCGCTGCCGTTGCGACCCTGACTTGCAGCAGTGTAACCGCGCTTTGCGCGTCGGCTGCCGTGATATCGGCGCGCGCGCGGCCCTGCGCGGCGTGCCGCTTGGCAAGGTTGGGAACCTCCTGCTCGATGCCTATCCGCTCCATCGTCATGTTCTCTCTGGTGAGACTGAAGGCGGGCGGACCGGAGACGGGGAAATTATCTATGCCAACCCCGAGCTTCGGATCGGGCAATTGGCCCGCGGCCGTGGCGCTCGACCGGCGCGCTTCCACTTCGAACGCACTCGCCTGAAGCGACGGTGCTTCTCGCGACGCACGCTCCAGCGCTGCATCGAAGGTCAGCGGCTCAGCCAGCGCAGCTCCCGGGACCGCCGCGAGCAGCGGCGCTAAAACTATCATTCGCATGAATTTCTCCTGAGTGGCAGCAACCAGACCGATTTCCAAATACAGCGGTAACCGGACAAACGGGCGCCGGCGAAGGTGAGGGATCCCTCGCCGGCGCCACGCGCCTGGCCCTTGTGTTTATCGGTATCGGCCAGGAAGCTCGCTTCAGCCGGCCGACGGTGCAGCGCTGTGGTCATGCATGGGCTTCATGCAGTCGTGCGCGCTCATCTTCATCATCTCGCAGTCGCAATTGGCCATCTGCGCATTGTCGGCCACCCAGACACGCTTGCGTGCCGGGCCGGTCGCGCGCGGCCCGAATTGCGGAACCTCGCGCCATTCATAATGGCCGCCGGACGGAGAAGCGTCCGCTTCCGCGAAAGCCGGAGTCGCGCCAAGGCCAAGCGAGAGGGCGGCAACGGCCGCGCCAAACAATACTGTCTTCATGGTTCATCTTCCTGAATTGAATGTTGGAAAGGGCCTGCATGGGCGACTGCCAAGCGCAGTCACGCTCTGCCCGTATGAAAATCGGGCAAGCAGGCCGTGACATTCAAATCAGGCGGTAGGCGGAGGAGGCTCCGGTCCGGTCGACAGGCCGACAAGCTGATGGACGGCGGGCAGGAAATGCACCTGCCGTGCGTGCAGCGCCCCACCGAGCGTGCCCGGTTCAGGCACGGCAAACAGCGGGATCGTGCAGCCCATCGCAGCCATACAGTCGAGCGTGAGCCCCTTGCACGGCATTTTGCCAGGCTCTTGCTGGTCTTGCTGCATCATTTCCATGCAGTCGGCCGACATCGCTCCAGCCGCCATTTCGATCATCGACGCGCGGGGACCACTGGCGAACGCCGTCTCCTGACCGAGCAAGCCGGACAAGGCGCCGATAAGCAGAAGGAGTGGCAGAAATCGTTTCACGACGACTGTGATTTACTGGCGTCCGCGAACAAATTCAATCGTGACGCCGGGGTTTTCTTTGCCGCGTCATTCCCGATCCGGCCGAGGCCATCGAGAATAGGGCATTCGGGACGCTCATCGCCGTGACAACGCTCAGCAAGGTCAAGCAGCGAACGGCGCATGGCTTCGAGCGCGCGGGCCTTGCGATCGAGTTCTTCCGCATGCATCAGCGCCAGCTTCTTGACCTCTGCGCTCGCGCGATTTCGATCCGACCAAAGCACCAGCAGCTTGGCGATCTCCTCAATCGGAAAGCCCAGATCGCGGGCATTGGCGATAAAGCGAAAGCGCTCGATTTCGGTTGGCGAATAGTCCCGGTAGCCACTGTCCCGCCTGGATGCCGGCGGGACGAGGCCGATCTTTTCATAGTGGCGGATCATCCTTTCGGACACTCCACTCGCTTTTGCTGCCTGTCCGATGTTCATAGCGCTTGCCGGTTGAGCCGCAGCGCGTTCCCTACCACGCTGACGGAGGAAAGCGACATGGCCGCGGCCGCGATGATGGGCGACAGCAGGATGCCAAAGAAGGGGTAGAGCGCGCCCGCTGCGACCGGCACGCCTGCCGCGTTGTAGATGAAGGCGAAGAACAGGTTCTGGCGGATATTCGCCATCGTCGCCTGACTCAGGCGGCGCGCCCGCACGATCCCCGTCAGATCGCCCTTCAGCAGCGTGACGCCGGCGCTTTCGATCGCGACATCCGTTCCCGAGCCCATGGCGATGCCGACATCCGCCGCGGCGAGGGCGGGCGCATCGTTCACGCCATCACCCGCCATCGCGACCACTTTGCCTACCTGCTTGAGCCGTTCGACCACAGCGCTCTTCTGGTCGGGCAACACTTCGGCCTCCACCTCCGAGATGCCGAGCCGGCGTGCCACGGCCTCGGCCGTGGTCCGGTTGTCGCCGGTGAGCATGACCACGGCGATGCCCTCCTGGCGCAGAGCGGCAAGGGCGTCGGGCGTCGTTTCCTTGACCGGATCGGCGATGGCGAAGATGCCGGCGACGGCCTCGTCAATCCCGATGAAAATCGCCGTCGCGCCATCGCGGCGCAGCGCATCCGCCTGCTCGCTCAGCATATCGGTGGCGATGCCGCCTTCCTTGAGGAAAGCGGCGTTGCCAAGAATGATCCTCTTGCCTTCAACCGTCCCCACCGCCCCTTTGCCGGTGGGGGAGTCAAAGCCGCTGACCTCGGGAAGCGCCAGCTTGCGCGCCTCGGCCGCTGCAACGATGGCCTGGCCGAGCGGATGCTCGGAAGCCCGTTCAACACCGGCCGCAAGGCGCAGCAACTCGCTCTCGTCCCGTCCCTCTCCGGCAACGATGCGCGTCACGCTGGGCTTGCCTTCGGTGAGCGTGCCGGTCTTGTCGATGACGAGCGTATCGACCTTCTCCAGCCGCTCCAGCGCCTCGGCGCTCTTGATAAGGACGCCGAGGCCCGCACCGCGTCCGACGCCCACCATGATCGACATGGGCGTGGCCAGTCCCAGTGCGCAGGGGCAGGCGATGATAAGCACCGCCACCGCTGCGATAAGGCCATGTGCAAGGCGCGGCTCCGGTCCCCAAACGCCCCAGGCGACGAAAGCGGCGACCGCCACCGCCAGCACGGCAGGGACGAACCACCCCGCGACCTGATCGGCGAGCCGCTGGATCGGCG
>JAQVEQ010000116.1 GCA_028697875.1 Novosphingobium sp.
CCTTGACCGGGCGGGTCGCGCCGATCGGCACCACTTCGCCTTCCTGCAGCGCACGCAGCAGCTTGGCCTGGAGGGCGAGCGGCATTTCGGCGATCTCGTCGAGCAGCAGCGTACCGCCGTCGGCCGCGCGGAAGAAGCCCTCGCCCGCCGCATTGGCGCCGGTGAAGGAACCCTTCTCGTGGCCGAACAGCATGGCTTCGAGCATGGTTTCCGGCATCGCCGCGCAGTTAACCGCGATGAACGGTCCTTTGCGGCGCGGGCTGCGTTCGTGGATGAAACGGGACAGCACTTCCTTGCCGGTGCCGGTCGGTCCGGTAATCAGGACCGGGATCTCGCTCGACGCGAGGCGGTCGGCCAGGGCAAGGATCGAAAGGCTTTCGGGATCGACGGCAATCGGCATGCCGGGGCGGGTGGCCCCCGCCACTGCCGCGGCCAGAGTCGCGTCGCTCATCGCGTCGTTATAGGAAAGACAGACCCCGTCCTGCCCGTCCAGCGGGACGAGCGCGGGCTTGGTGGCCGCCTGCAGGACAAGATTGCATCCCGCGCCACCGGTCTCTTCGCCGTGGTTCGCGATCGAAAGGTCGCCGCCAACCACACCGGCCGAAAGGATTGCCGCCAGCCGGTTGGCCAGATTGCGGTGCTGGGTCCTTGCGTCCTGAGTAAACTGCTTGGCTTCCATCTTCTTGCCCCCGAATTAACCATAATCGGTAGGCGCCGTTTGCTCGTATCATGGGAAACGACCGGCTAACCCCTTTTCCCGGAAAACTACGGTAGAGGCACGCAATTCCGCGGGTTTGAGCGCGGGTCTGCATTTTTATCCCTAAAAACTTTCGTGAATCCGCCGCTCTGGTCCGTGGCAGCCGCGAAGCCTTTTCGACTGGCGGCGCCCGTTATCGAAGACTGAGGAGACAGGGAAATGTCGGTTATCAATTCCAATATCAGTGCGCTGCGGGCGAGCAATGCCTCGACCGCTGCCGAAAAGATGCTTGGCTCGGCGATGGAACGCCTTTCCACCGGCAAGCGCATCAACAGTGCGAAGGACGACGCCGCCGGCCTCGCCATTTCGACCAACATGACGTCGCAGGTTCGCGGCATGAACCAGGCGATCCGCAATGCCAACGACGGCATCTCGCTGGCCCAGACGGCCGAAGGCGCGCTGGGTGAAGTCACCAACATGCTGCAGCGCGTCCGCGAACTGGCGACCCAGAGCGCCAGCGGCACCTATTCCGACGACGACCGCACCAACCTTCAGGCGGAAGTCGACGAACTGACGAAGCAGATCGACCAGGTGATCTCCAACAGCGAGTTCAACGGCGTGAAGCTGTTCGACGGCACCACCAGCACGGTCACGATCCAGAGCGGCGCCAACGCCAGCGACACGGTCGATCTGGCCATGGTCGACCTGACCTCGCTCGCCGCCAACGGTGGTGCGGCCGGTTCCTACGACATCTCGAGCGCGGCGGCGGCGAACGCCCTGCTGGATGGTACGTCGCTGACGGGCCTCGACGCCGAAATCAAGTCGATCTCGACCGCTCGCGCCACGCTCGGCGCCGGCCAGAGCCGTCTCGACTCGGTGGTCAACAACCTGACCAACAACGTCACCAACCTGTCCGAAGCGCGTTCGCGGATCGAAGACGCCGACTATTCGGCCGAATCCACGACTCTCGCCAAGGCGCAGATCCTGAGCCAGGCTTCGTCGGCGATGCTCGCCCAGGCGAACCAGAGCCAGCAGAACGTGTTGTCGCTCCTCCGCTAATCGCGGGCGGCAGCCCTATTTCCTGACGGGACGAAACGGCCCGGCGGTCTGTCAACGACCGCCGGGCATTTTCGTGCACGATGCCTTCAGGCAGCCGGCCTTGCCCGCGTTCAATCGCGCGCCTCGATCCGCGCGCCATCGCTTAGCGAGCTGCCGGGATTGAGCACGACGGTGTCGCCTGCGGCAAGGCCCCGCAAGACCTCGCCGAATTCGTCGTTGACGTGCCCGAGTTCGACCTCGCGTTCTTCCGCGCGGCTGCCGTTCGCGACGAAGACATGCCACTTGCCTTCCGTTCCCCGGAACAGCGCACCGATCGGAACGCGCAGCGCATCGTCCTTGTGCCACAGCACGATCGTCGCATCGATCTGGTAGCCGTGCCCGAGGCGCGCGATCTTGTCCGCCTCCGCGGCGTCGAACCCGACGATGACATTGACCCGCTGTTCTTCGATGCCGAGAGCGGAGATCTTCAGCCGCCCGAACGGCTCGACACGGGTCACGTGGCCGGAAATCGCTTCGTTCCCGCCCCATTGGGTAATCAGCACCTTGTCGCCCGGCTCGACCCGGGCCGCCTCGCGCGACAGCAGGTCGACCACCGCCTCGATCCGCCGGGGATCTCCGAGCGTTACCAGCGGCGTGCCTTGCGCGATCACCCCTTCGCTCTCGTTGATGACCGACATGACCGAACCGCTCACGGGCGCACGGACCGGGACCGGCTGGGTCGAACGAGACCCGTCCGGCGGGGCAAGCAAAGACCGGATGCGGCTGACTTCCCCGCGCGTCTGCTGCACCGTGGCCGCGCCGGTTGCCACCCGCGTCCGGGCCTGTTCCAGGTCGGACTGGGACAGGAACCCGCGCTCGGCGAGCTTTTCCGCCCGCGCCAGATCGCTCCGCGCCTGGGTGAGCGTGGATCGCGCGCTTTGTTCGTTCGCCAGCGCGCTCGCCAGGGCGGAACGCAATTCCCGCTCGCTGCGCGCGTCCAGCGGCGCAGAGGGCACGCCGGTCATCCGGGTGATGAGCGTGCCGCGCGCCACCCGGTCGCCCGCTTCCAGTTCGATCCTCTGGAGATAGCCGGTCACGGGCGCGGAAACGTTGTAGTATTCCTCCGCACGGGTCACGCCGTCGTCGGTCACGCCCACCGTCATCGGGCCGCGCGTCACTTTCCCGGTATCGACGAGAGCCGCCTCCGGCCAGAATGCGAACGCAAGACCCGCCGCCAGAACGGCCGCGATCAGCAGGGCCCAGCGCCAGCGCTTGATATACGACATCACCATTATCATTCCCGCGCCTTCAGCACTCTGACCATGTCGAGCCTGAGCACGCGCCGGGCAACGGCCAGCGCGGTCAGTGCCGCCGAGGCGAGGATCACCAGGATCGAATAGCCATAGGTCGCGCGCGTGGGCGCGAAAGGCAGGCGGAAGAGATCGGAACTGAACATCGCCGTCATGACTTGCGCCAGCCAATACCCCAGAATGCAGCCCACAGGGACCGCGGCGGCGACAAGCAACGCCAGTTCCCCCAGAAGGACGAGGCCTACCTCGCTACGATAGTAACCCAGGACCCGCAACGTGGCGAGTTCGTTCGCCCGTTCGGAAAAAAGGATGCGCGCGCTGTTGTAGACGACCCCCACCGCGATCGCGGACGCGAAGCCGACGTAGAAGAACAGCATCGTATAGAGGTTGTCGTCGATCATCTCTTCGAACTTGTTCATTGCCGCGTCGCGTTCGGTTACCCCGAGCACCTGCGGCATGTCCTTGAGCCTGGCCAGAAGACCATCGCGGGCCGCCGGGTCGATGCGCAGCAGGGCGGAACCGGCCGGCGAGGCATCGCGCGTGATACGTTCCAGCGTCGCCTGCGCGGCATAGACCCTTTCGCCGACGAACTCGTCGACAATGCCTGCCACGGGCAGGACGCTTTTCGTCTGCCGTCCGCCCAGCAGTTCCACGAACACGCGATCGCCCGCATGGACGCCCAGCTTGTCGGCCATCTGGCGGCTCAGCATCAGCCCGGCGACCGGAAGCGCGATCGCCTTGCCTTCGCCGTCGATCCGGGCGGAAAGCTGCGCATCGCCGGTAGCGCTTTCGATGGCCGTCCGCTCCATCCGGTTGCCGAAGTGCAGCTTCACCGGCACGCCGCGCGCCGGCTCGACCCGCAGGACACCCGGCAACTGGGCCAGTTCGTACAGCACGTCCTCGTTGCGCGGTTCGGTGAAAGTGACGGTCAGGTCCTGGCGCTGGGCACGGAAGAAATAGGAATCCAGCATCGCCCTGCTGGAATCGAGGAACTGCAAGGTGGCGAAAAGCAGCCCCATCGAGAGCGCGACGCCCAGCACCGTGATCGCCGAACGCCACGGCCAGCGCGCGATATGGCGGGTAATCATGTAGCCGATCGCCGTAAAACCGGCCGCCGTTCCGAAACGTTCGACCATGCCTGCCCGGTAGACGGGTGGCGGCGGCGGCGACATCGCGACCGCCGGCGAGAGCCGGGCCGCCGCGCGCATCCCGGCCAGCGCCCCGAGGGCGGCCGCGCCGAACGACAGCATGGCGGCACCAAGGAACACCACCGGCGAATTGCGGTATTCGAGAAAGGGGAAGCGGTAGTATTCGGCGTAAAGCCGGGTCATCGCCTGCCCCATCCAGACCCCCGCCAGCGAACCCGCGACAGCAGCGACGACGGCAATCGCCAGGGCAAACTTGAGGTAGTGCGAAGCGATCGCCAGGTCCGAATAGCCGAATGCCTTGAGCAGCCCGATCTGCGTCCGTTCGGTCCGGATCATGCGCCCCAGGACAATGTAGACCAGGAAAGTCGCGACCAGCAGGAAGACCGGCGGGATGACTTCGGTCATGGCGTCGAGCTGCATGAGTTCGTTGTCGAGGAAGGCGTGCGACAGGTGATCCTCGCGCCCGTAGGCGCCGGTCCCGCCATAAGGGGCGAGCAGTGTGTCGACCTTGCGGATGACGTCCGCGTCCGACGCGCCTTTTTCCAGTGTCAGGGAAAGGGCATTGATCGCCTCCTTCCGGTCGGTCGCGGCTTCCAGGGCCTTCTCGCCCATCCAGAACACGCCGAACCGGCTGTTGTCCGGAATGATGTCCCCCGGGGCCAGGGAATAGATGAAATTGGGCGCCAGCCCGACACCCACGATACGCAGCCGCAGCCGGCTGCCATAGATGATCGCGTCGATCTCGTCCCCCGGCCCGAGCGCGTTCGCTTCGGCGAAGGCCTCGTCCACCACCACTTCGCGCGACGCGCCGGGGCGCGGCATGCGGCCTTCGCGCAAGGTAACCAGGTTGAGCCGGTCGTGGCCATGTTCGTCGACCGAATTGACAAGCGCGCGAACCGGAATGTTCCGGCCCGGCATATCCAGCGAAGCATATTGCTGGATCACGCCTTCCGCCCGCTGGACGCCCGGTATCGCCGCAACGCGGGCGACGATATTGCGCGGCGCGCGCGTCATTTCGGCGAAGATGTCCGCGAAATGATTGCGCGCATAATAGGCATCGCGAGTTTCGGTAAGCGACCGGTGTACGCCGAGGGAAAGCACGAAAGTCGCGGTCGCCGCTGCAAGGACGAGCGCGATCGCCAAGGCCTGCCCGCGCATGCGCCACAAGTCGCGCAACAGCTTGAGATCGAGTGCCTTCACCAGCTGATCGCCTGCGGATCGACCGGGTTTTCATTGATTTCGGTCCGGGCGATCCGCCCGTCGAGGAAATGCAGCACCCGCTGCGCCATCGCGGCGATCCCGACGTTGTGAGTGATGATGGCCACTGTCGTGCCCAGTTCGCGATTCGCTTTGGCCAGCGTTTCGAGCACGCGAATGCCGGTCTTGCTGTCGAGCGCGCCGGTCGGCTCGTCGCAGAGCAGGACGCCGGGCTGCTTGGCGATGGCCCGCGCGACCGCAACCCGCTGCTGCTCGCCGCCGGAAAGCTGCGCCGGATAATGGTTCGCCCGTTCGGCCAGCCCGACCAGCGCCAGCGCCTCGCCCGGCTCCATCGGGCGGTCGGCGATATCGGTGACCAGGCGCACGTTTTCCTCGGCCGTCAGGCTGGGAATGAGATTGTAGAACTGGAAGATGAAACCGATGTTCGCGCGGCGGAAACGGGTCAGTTCCCGGTCGTTGAGCCCGACGAGGTCGGTGCCGCCGTAATGGAGTTCGCCCGATGTCGGGCGGTCCAGTCCGCCGATGATGTTGAGCAGGGTGGATTTGCCGCTGCCCGACGGGCCGAGCAGGACGAGCAGTTCGCCGGTCCGGATTTCGAGATCCACGCCGCGCAGCGCATGCACTTCGGTTTCGCCGGTCCGGTAGACCTTGCCGAGCGCGGATCCACGAAAGGCCAGTTCCATGTGTCGTTACGCCTCAATCCCGCCTGCAAACGGCCGCAATCGCCGAGCCGCTTACAGGCGCCGCGACACGCGGCCGGAGTGCCGGTATCGCACGGGTCTATAAGGGAAATGATCCGGTTCATGAAGGCCAGGGGCACACCGCCGGACCGGTTTGCGACCAAATGCGTCCAAAGACGTCCATCTCCCCTTGAGGCACTGCGATAATCTGATTACCGAATCAGACCAATCGGTCTTGGATTTGACGCGAATCAACGAGGCACACCGTGACATTTGCCTATCGCTCATCACGGACCTGTCGTTGACAAGCCAACGTCCGGCCAAACAATATGCACGAAAAATCGTGTTGAAACAGGAGACTACATTCATGAGGGTCGCATTTGTCCGCAAGGGCTTGTCAGCAAGCGTGTCCGTAATTGGTCTGTGCGTCGGCGGGGCCGCCTTGGCCCAGACGGTTCCCGGGGCCGACCTGCCTCTTTCCTACACCGTGGATGCAGCCGACGTTATCACGACCGGCGTCACGGACATCGCTGCGCCGAACGCCATGGCGACGGTGAACACCGTTCCGAGCGGGACCTTCACGCAGACCTATGCCGGCGCCTCCAACGGCGACGATGCGGATCTCTTCCTTGAGAACGCCGGGTCCGTGGGCATCTTCGCCGATGCCGTTTCGACGCCGGATGCCGGCTTCGCGACTCAGGCCGACGCGGGAATCGAGGACGCGATCTATCAGGTCGTGACATCGCCCAACGCAGTGCTGACGGCAACGATGATCAATTCCGGCGACCTGACCATCGGGGCGACGGCCGATGCCAGCGGCACCGCCAATGGCGGCGACGTCGTATCCAACGCGACGGCGAGCCTCGTCGGCGGCGTCCATCAGGAAGCGACTGTCGAAGGCGGCGGCGACGGATCGGCAACGGTCACCGGCACCAATGACGGAACTTACGAAGCCTTCGCGCAGGCCAGTGCGTCCTCGGATGGCGATTCGAACGCCGACGCATCGCTGGAAGAAGCCATCTTCATGCGCTCGCAAGCCAATGGCGCGGGCGACGGGACGACCCTGACCACCTTGACCAACAATGGCGAACTCGATTTCTGGGCCAGCGCCGTCAGCGACAGCCGGGACGGCAATGCGACGGCCAGTGCTGCGGCCGGAGGCGGCGAACACGGCTTGATCCATATCCGGGCCGCGACCAATGGCGTTGGCCAGGATTCGGCGACGGCGGACTTCGAAAATGCCGCCGGTGCCACCCTGGCGGTTTCCGCCGATGCGACGGCGACCGGCCCCCTGGACACCTCTGCCTCGGCCCTGGCCGACGGCGCCATCGTCATGAAGGGCCAGGCCAGCGGTGCAGACGATGGCGACATCACCATCGGCCTCACGAATGATGGCGACATCTCGATCGCCGCCAATGCGACGGCCACTTCGACCGGTGCGGACGGAAGCGCGCAGGCATCGTCGAGCCTGAGTTCGGCCATTGTCCAGACCGCGGAAGCCGGCGGCCCCGAATCGTACATCGGCCGCACCGCCATGGTAACGCTCGAAAACGGCGGGACCATCACCATCAGCGGATCGTCGACGGCGACCGCGATCGGTCCGGTGAGTGCCATGACCCTGATCGAGGCGGGGATACTCCAGGAAGCGGAAATGACCGGCGCGGCCGAGACTCATTTCAGCAACGACGGGTCCGTCCTCGTCACCGGCAGCGCGAGCGGTTCGGGTTCGAGTGCCAAGGTCTACACCCATGTCCGCGGGCTTGAGCAGGAACTGTTCGGACTCGGCGGCGGCGGCGCGGGCGCGGCCACTTTCGCCAATGCCGGCGACTTCACGGTGACGGCTTCCGCCACTGCCCTTGCCGAAGGCAATGGGGGGGCCCAAGCCGACGCCGAAGGCTACAAGCTGTGGGGCGAGCCACTGAATATCGCTGTCACCAACGATGGCGATTTCACGGTGACGTCGACCGCCACTTCGGATGGCAGCGCCTATGCATCGGCGCTCGGCATGGGCTTCTACGCGACCTTCGATCCGACGGTGGAAGTGCCCGAAGAAGACGAGGGCCATGGCCATGGCGGCGAAAACGGCGGTGAAGGTCACGGCGGCGAAGGCGACCCCGTCGTCTGGGAAGAAGTCGCGGCCAACACCATTGCCGGATCGCTGGTCAATAATGGCAATCTCGTCGTTTCGGCCGTTGCCGCACCCGGCCTCGGCGATTCCGAAGCCCAGGCTACCGGCGTCTATTTCGAAGCCGCCGTTGCCAAGGCGACGCTCACCAATGCCGGCCTGATCGACGTTTCGGCCGTGACCGACGGCGGTGCCAGCGCCGCATACGGCATCGTTATCAACGACTTCGCGGATTCGCCCATCCTTCCCGAAGAAGGCGACGTCTTCACCATCAACAACGTTGCCGGTGTGATCCATGCTCGCGAGAGCTACGATGGCGGAGCGACGTGGACGTGGGGCGATGCGATCAATTCGGTCTATGCGCCGAATGCGGTTGTCATCAACCTGATGGGCGACGGCACGACCTATATGGATCACTACCCGACGGGTCCGTGGGTCTACGGCGACATCTACGGCAACATCGAGCTTTCGGCGGACGACACGGTCAACGTGTCGGCTGGCGAGACCTGGTTCGACGGTCTGATCAATGCCGAAGCCTACGCTGCGTGGGCTGACGATAACGATCCGGAACCGACCGATCCTTCGCTCTATGCCGATGGTACGCTCAACATCCTCGACGGCGGCGTGCTGTTCATGCGCGACGATCGCGGGGAAGCGGACGATGCGGCCGACTACGTCGGTCCGTCGCATGCCTTCGTGGATACTTTCACGATGGAATCGGGCGGTGTGCTGGCACTCGAACTGCCGAGCGGTCCGGTCGGCGGCGCCCAGGCGTTCGGGACCTATCCGACGGTCTATGCCAACAGCATCGACCTGGCCGATGGCGCGATCATCGAAGCGCGTCCGTCGAGCAGCAATGGCCTGTATGACGACAGCTACTTCTTCGACAACGTCATCGAGACCGGCACTGACGGTGTCCTC
>JAQVEQ010000117.1 GCA_028697875.1 Novosphingobium sp.
ATGTATGAACTTGATTATATGCAAGGTGATGCAGTAGAGGATTTTCAAGGAACTTGTGCACTTACTGCTATAGCAAATCTTATTACACAAAACAATACTCCTACCTCAGAAGCACACCTTGAAGGTCAGGCCCAGGATGGCGACCGTCTTGCCCTGCACGGCCCCGCCCATGGCCTGGATCACCTTGCGGCCCATGGAGCGTTTGCGGTTTTCGTTCACTGCGACGACGGCTTCGACGATCCGCAACGGAGCTTCGTAGTCCTGACCGGTCTTGAGCAGTGCCAGCGTATCCTTGGGGAAGCAGGAACCGCCATAACCCGGCCCCGCGTGGAGGAACTTGGAGCCGATGCGATTGTCCAGCCCGATGCCGCGGGCAACATCCTGCACGTCCGCGCCCACTTTCTCGCACAGATCGGCGATTTCGTTGATGAAGCTGATCTTGGTCGCGAGAAAAGCGTTGGCGGCATACTTGGTCAGTTCCGCCCCACGCCGCGACATGGCCACGATCGGCGACCTGTTGAGGAACAGCGGGCGATAGATTTCGCGCAAGACCTGTTCGCCCCGTTCGTCCTCGCAGCCGATGACGATCCGGTCGGGATGCTTGAAATCCTCGATCGCGGCGCCTTCGCGCAGGAATTCCGGGTTGGAGGCGACCGAAATGTCGAGATCCGGCTTGACCTCGCGGATGATGCGCAGGACGTCGTCGCCCGTTCCCACCGGCACGGTCGACTTGGTTACGACCACGGTGCCGGGCGCGAGATATTCGGCCATCTCGCGGGCAGCGGCATAGACGTAGCTGAGATCGGCATGGCCATCGCCGCGGCGCGACGGCGTTCCCACGGCGATAAATACGGCATCGGCCTGCGGCACGGCATCGGCCAGGTCGGTGGTGAAGCGCAGGCGGCCTGCCTTGGCGTTGCCCGTCACCAGGCTTTCCAGCCCCGGTTCGTAGATCGGGATCCGGCCCGAACGCAGGGCATCGACCTTGGCCGCATCCTTGTCGATGCAGGTCACTTCGTGGCCGAAATCGGAAAAGCACGTTCCCGAAACGAGGCCCACATAGCCTGTGCCGATCATAGCAATGCGCATCAAATTTCCTTTCCGGCGCGCGAATTCAAAGGCGGCCCTTAGGAACGCCCTGTGTAATCTTCGTTACTGTCGCGGCAATCGCCGCCAATCGGACGGTTCGGACGGTCCGATCAGAAATGCAGTGCCCGTCCATAGGCCGAAAGGACGCTTTCGTGCATCATTTCGCTGAGCGTGGGATGCGGGAACACCGTCTGCATCAGTTCGGCCTCGGTCGTTTCGAGCTGTTTGCCCACGACATAGCCTTCGATCAACTCGGTCACTTCCGCACCGACCATGTGGGCACCGAGCAATTCCCCGGTCTTCGCATCGAACACGGTCTTGATGAAGCCTTCCGGCTCGCCCAGCGCGATGGCCTTACCGTTGCCGATGAACGGGAAGTTGCCGACTTTCACTGTGTAGCCGGCTTCCTTCGCCTTGGCTTCGGTCAGCCCGACCGAGGCGACTTGCGGGTGGCAATAAGTGCAGCCGGGGATGTTGCTGCGGTCGAGCGGATGCGGGTGCACATCCTTGTTGCCCAGTTCCCTGGCGATGGCCTCGGCGGCGGTCACGCCTTCGTGGCTGGCCTTGTGCGCCAGCCATGGGCCCGGCGTGCAGTCGCCGATGGCCCAGACGCCTTTCACGTTCGTCCGGCCATAATCGTCGATCTGGATGATCCCGCGCTCGGCCTTGATCCCGAGCGTTTCGAGCCCGATGTTTTCGGTGTTGGGCACGATGCCGACAGCTGAGATCACATGGCTGAACTCGTGGGCGGCGACCTTGCCGTCCTTGCCCTTGATCCTGGCGTTCACGCCTTTGGCAGTGACGTCGATCGCTTCGACCCCCGCGCCGGTCATGATCGTCATGCCCTGCTTGGTCAGTGCCTTTTCAAGGAAGGCGGAGACGTCCGCGTCTTCAACCGGGACGATCCGGTCCATCATCTCGACCACGGTCACGTCCGCGCCGAGATCGTTGTAGAAGCTGGCGAACTCGATCCCGATCGCGCCAGAGCCCATGACCAGCAACCTGGTGGGCATTTCCGGCGGAGTCATCGCGTGGCGGTAGGTCCAGATGCGCTTGCCGTCGGCCTTGGCAAAGGGCAGCTCCCGCGCCCGGGCGCCGGTGGCGACGATCACGTGCCTGGCGGTGAGGGTTTCGGTTCCCTTGTCCCCCTTCACTTCCAGCGTGTTCGCGCTTTTCAGAGTCCCCGTGCCCATGTGCACGGCGATCTTGTTCTTCTTCATCAGGTGCGTGACGCCCTGGTTGAGCTGCTTGGCCACCCCGCGCGAGCGTTTCACGATCGCATCGAGATCGGCCGTGATCTTTTCCGCCGCCAGCCCATAATCCTTGGCGTGCTGCATGAAGTGATAGATCTCGGCCGAGCGCAGCAGCGCCTTGGTCGGGATGCAGCCCCAGTTGAGACAGATGCCGCCCAGGTTCTCCCGCTCGACAATGGCGGTCTTCAGCCCGAGCTGCGCGGCGCGGATCGCCGCGACATAGCCGCCGGGACCGGAACCCAGGACGATCACATCATATTGATCGGACACAGAATCAATTCTCCTGCTGAACTGGGCGGGGCCTGCCCGCATCGTCGATCGCGACGAAGGTAAATATCGCTTCGGTTACCTTGATGGCGTCGATTTCGTGGCGCGGACGGCGCCAGGCCTCGATGGCGATCGTCATCGAAGTGCGGCCTTCCTTGCGCAATCCGCCATAGACGGACACTTCGTCGCCGATCTTGACCGGGTGATGGAACTGCACGCCGTCCATGGCGATGGTCACGGCCCGCCCCCGCGAATGGCGGGCTGCGATCAGTCCGGCGCCCATATCCATCAGGCTCATCAGCCAGCCGCCGAAAATATCGCCATAGGCATTGGCGTCGGCGGGCATGGCCGTGATGCGGATGACCGGTTCGCCGCGCGGATCGATCATATCAGGCCACCAGGCCGAGCGGCTTCTCGACCAGTTCGCGGAAGACCGCCATCAGTTGCGCCCCGTCGGCACCGTCGATGGCGCGGTGGTCGAAGCTGCCGGTGGCCGACATAACCGTGGCGACGCCAAGTGCACCGTCTTCCATCACCCAGGGGCGTTTCTCGCCCGCGCCGATGGCCAGGATCATACCCTGCGGCGGATTGATGACCGCTTCGAACTGCTTGATTCCCATCATGCCCATGTTGGAAAGGCTGGCCGTGCCGCCCTGGTACTCGTGCGGCTGGAGCTTGCCTTCCTTGGCCTTGCCTGCCAGCTCGCCCATCTCGGTCGAGATCTGGGCCAGCCCCTTGGCCGAAGCGTCGGTGACAATCGGGGTGATGAGGCCGCCCGGGATACTGACGGCGACCGAGATGTCGGCACGCTTGTACTGGCGCATGACGTCGCCGGCGAAAGAGACGTTGCAGGCCGGGACCTGCACCAGCGCCACGCCCAGAGCCTTGATGAGCATGTCGTTGACCGACAGCTTGACCCCGCGCGAAGCCAGTGCGTCGTTGAGTTCCGCTCGCAGCTTGAGCAGCGCATCCAGCCGCACGTCTACGGTCAGGTAGATATGCGGGACCTGCTGCTTCGATTCGGTCAGGCGGCGCGCGATCGTCTTGCGCATGTTGGACAGCTTCACATCCTCGAACGGGATGCCGAAGTCGGGCAGCGCTTCGGTCAGTGGCGCGGCAGCGGCGGGTGCCGGTGCTGCGGCAGCCGGAGCGGCGCCTTCCACATCGGCCTTGACGATGCGGCCGTTGGGGCCGCTGCCCTTGATCGTGGCAAGGTCCAGACCTTTCTGTTCGGCAATGCGCCGGGCAAGCGGCGAAGCCAGCACGCGCTCGCCTTTCGAGGCGGGCGCTGCCGCAGGCCTGGGTGCCGGTGCGGGAGTGGCCGCAGGCGCAGGAGCCGGTGCGGGCGCGGCTTTCGCGGCAGGCTTGTCCTCGGCTTTCGGGGCGGGCGCAGGAGCCTCTTCGTCGTCACCTGTTATTGTGGCGATCACGGTGCCGACCTTCACGTCCTCGCTCCCTTCGGGAACGGCGATGGACAGGATCGTGCCTTCGTCGACCGCTTCGAACTCCATTGTCGCCTTGTCGGTTTCGATCTCCGCCAGAATATCGCCTGCCGAGACCGAGTCGCCTTCCTTGACCAGCCATTTGGCCAGAGTCCCTTGCTCCATGGTTGGTGAAAGCGCGGGCATCTTGATGTCGATTGGCATTGAAGTGCTGACTCCCGGGGAGGTGTTCGTAAGCTTCCCTGTCATTGGCCAAAATCCCGGCCCGGGGCAAGGTCCTTGCGCAGCCGGTGATTGTAACCGATACCTGTGGCCGAGAAGGATTGCGGCAATGCGTGTCTACCTTGTGATCATGGACGAGACCGAAGAGGCGCTGGTCGCCTTGCGTTTCGCTGCGCGCCGCGCGGCGAAAACCGCCGGTGCCGTGCACATCATCGCCCATGTCCCGCACCAGGATTTCAACGCATTCGGCGGGATCCAGGCGACGATCGAGGCCGAAGCGCGCGACCGGGCGGAAGTGGTCGCGGCCGGGGCTGCCGGGAGTATCTTCAGCGAAAGCGGGATGATGCCGACCATTACCGTGCGTGTCGGCGACAGTGTGAAAGTGGTGCTCGAATATCTTGCTGAACACCCGGAAGTGGCCGCGCTGGTGCTGGGCGCGGCGGCGGAAGGCAATCCGGGGCCGCTGGTCAGCCACTTCACCGTGGTGGCGGGATCGCTGCCCTGCCCCGTGTTCGTGGTGCCCGGCGGGTTGAGCCAGGCGGACCTCGAAAGGCTGAGCTAGACCGGCCGGGAATCAGCGTTTGCGCCGCCCCTGGTGGCGGATATTGGCCGGCCGGCCGCGTTTTCCGACAAGGTGGTTGCCCTTGCGCTTGAGCGGCAGGGGCTTGCCGCGCGGCTCGATGGCCGATCCAGCGCCTTCAGCAGGTTCGAATTTCAGGGCCCCGGTCAGCGGGTTCGCCTCGGCCAGCCGCAGCTTGAGCCGGTCGCCTACCGCATAGGCCATGCCGCTGCTTTCCCCGACCAGCTTGCGGGCCCCTTCGTCGTGATAGAAACGCTCCGCGCCCAGAACCGACACCGGGACCAGTCCATCGCCGCCCAGCCCGACGATCGTCGCGAACAGGCCGAACCGCTGCACGCCGGTCACGCGGGTTTCGAACACTTCGCCCACCCGGCTTGCCAGCCATGCGGCGACATAGCGGTCGATCGTTTCGCGTTCGGCCTCCATCGCACGGCGTTCTGCGGCGCTGATCGCCTCGCTGACACGGCCGAGATCGGTCCAGTCGCGTTCCGACAGGCCGGTCGTGGCGGGCAGTTCGGCTTTCGGCCTGGGCTGCTCGAGCCCGAAGGCATCCACCAGGGCGCGATGGACCAGCAAGTCGGCATAACGCCTGATCGGTGAGGTGAAGTGGGCGTAGGAGCCGAGCGCGAGGCCGAAATGGCCGACATTGCTCGGGCCATAGTAAGCCTGCATCTGGCTGCGCAGCACGGCTTCCATGACGAGCGCCTTTTCGTCCTCGTCCGCCACGTCCTTGAGCATGCGGTTGAACAGGCCGGGCGTGATTACCTGGCCCAACGCCAGCTTGCGTTCGAAGGTCGCGAGGTATTCGCGAAGGGCGATCAGCTTTTCGCGGCTCGGCGGTTCGTGGATACGATAGACCACCGGCGAGGCCTTGCCTTCCAGCGCCTTGGCCGCCGCGACATTGGCCGCGATCATGAAGTCTTCGACCACGCGGTGGGCATCGAGCCGTTCGCGGATGGCGATAGAGGCGATCTTGCCCGCTTCGTCGAGCACGACGCGGCGTTCCGGAAGCTCCAGTTCGAGCGGGTCGCGCCTGTGGCGGGCGCTTTCCAGCGCGCGCCAGCATGCCCACAAGTTCCTGAGATGCTCCGGGGCTTCGCCTCCGTCGATGCCTCCGTCGATCCGGGCCTGAGCGTCTTCGTAGGCCACGTTTTCGGCAATGCGCACGAGCGCGCGCGCAAAACGCCATGACTTTACGGTGCCGTCGGCGGCAACTGTCAGGTGGCAGGCCATCGCCGCGCGGTCCTGCCCCTCCTTCAGGGAGCAGACGTCGGCGCTGAGCACTTCGGGCAGCATGGGGACGACGCGGTCGGGGAAATAGGCCGAATTGCCCCGCTTGCGGGCTTCACGGTCGAGCTTGCCGCCCGGTCTGACGTAGAAGCTGACGTCCGCGATGGCGACGATGGCCCGGAAGCCGCCCTTGTTGTCTTCGGAATCGTCGGGTTCGGCCCAGATGGCGTCGTCGTGGTCGCGCGCGTCGGCCGGGTCGATGGCGACGATAGGCAAGTGGCGCAAGTCCTCGCGGTGTTCCTCGCTCAGGGGGAGTTTCGCAGCGAGCTTTCCTTCGTCCAGGACATCGCCGGAAAAGACGTGCGGGATGCCGTGCTTGTGGATCGCGATCAGGCTGAAGGCCTTCGGCGCCAGCGGGTCGCCCAGGACCTGGATCACCCGGACGCCGGAACGCGGGCTGCGCCCGGCGGGTTCGGCCAGCACGAGATTGCCCGCCTCGGCCCCGCCAAGGTCGGCAATCGGTGACGAATTGCGCACGCGCCGGTCGATCGGGGCGAGCCAGCCCTTCCCCGTCCCGTCGATCTCCACCACGCCCATGACCGCTTCGGCCTGGTTGGGCAGCTTTTTCATCGGATGGGCGAGCCAGCCGGAGCCGGTTTCCTCGGTGCGCGCCAGCACCCGGTCGCCGACACGCAGCGCGGCGTGCCCGCCGCGGGACGTTGGCCCTTTCCTGCGTTCGACCACGCGCAGACGCGGCGGCGGCGTGGCATCGTCGGGCGCCCAGCTGTCGGGAATGGCCACGGCCTCGCCCTCGTCGATGTCGACGATCCGCAGCACAGTGACTTTCGGCACGCCGCCCATGCGGTGGAATGCCGTCTTCTTGCCGTCGATCAGCCCTTCGTCGGCCATGTCGCGCAGCAGCTTCTTGAGCGCGATCTTCTCCTGCCCCTTGAGGCCGAAGGCCTTGGCGATCTCGCGCTTGCCCGCAGGAACGTCCGAAGTCTCGATGAAGTCGAGGACCTGCTGCTTCGTCGGCAGGCCGGGGGTGCGTTTCGGCGGGCGGCCCAAATCAGTAAGCCCGCGCGACGTAGATCCGCTCGACCGCGGGAGCGCCGGTGAAGATGCAGGCGCCGTCGGCCGGGGCCGCATCCATCGGCACGTTACGGATAGTGAGCTTCAACGTCTTCAATTGTTCGACCACCTTGTCGAGCGCTTCGCCGGCCGGCTTCGACCACTGCACTTCGACCCAGCCGGGGTGCCGTTTGTCCTCACCGAAGAACTCGGCGACTTCGTCCATTGTCGCGATGCCGCGCGTGATATTGGCATCGCGGCGTTCGCGCGCTTCGGCGAACAGCGCCTGCTGGATATCCGCGAGCAGCGCCCCGATCCCGGTTGCGCATTCCTCGCGCGAAGGTCCGGCGAAATCGGGCTTGGCGTTCGCGTTCCACAGCCGGTCGCGGCGCAGCTGGCTGACCTTGCCGTTTTCCATGTCGCGACCGCCGATCTCGAGGATCACCGGCGCGCCCTTGCGTACCCAGTCCCAGCGCTTGGCCGCGGCCTTGCCCGGCTTGGTGTCGAGCAGGACACGGACGGGTTCGCTCAGTGCGGTCTGCGCCGCGATCTGTGCGTGCAGCTCGCGGCAGTAGGCGAGCAGGGCTTCGTCCCCTTCGTCGTCGCGCAGCATCGGCAGGATCACGACCTGGAACGGCGCGATGGCCGGCGGCACGCGCAGCCCGTCGTCGTCGCCATGAGTCATGATGACGCCGCCGATCAGGCGGGTGGAGACGCCCCAGCTGGTGGTGTGGGCATGGCGCTGGCCGCCTTCGCGGTCCTGGTACTGGATGCCGGCCGCTTCGGCGAAGCTGGTGCCGAGATAGTGCGAAGTGCCCGCCTGCAGGGCCTTGCCGTCCTGCATCATCGCCTCGATCGAATAGGTCGCCACGGCACCGGGGAAACGTTCGTTTTCCGGCTTTTCGCCCGCGATCACCGGCATGGCGAGCACGTCTTCGGAGAAGCTGCGGTACATCTCGAGCGCGCGCAGCGTTTCGACCATCGCACCCTCGCGGTCCTCGTGCGCGGTATGACCTTCCTGCCAGAGGAACTCGCTGGTGCGCAGGAACATGCGGGTGCGCATTTCCCAACGCACGACATTGGCCCACTGGTTGGTCAGCAGCGGCAGGTCGCGCCAGCTCTGGACCCAGCGGGCCATGGCCGCGCCGATTACGGTTTCGGAAGTCGGGCGGACGACCAGCGGCTCTTCCAGTTTGGCTTCGGGATCGGGGATCAGCCCTCCCTTGCCGTCCGCGACCAGGCGGTGATGGGTGACGACCGCCATTTCCTTGGCGAAGCCTTCGACGTGTTCCGCTTCCTTGGCGAAGTAGGACAGCGGGATGAACAGCGGGAAGTAGCAGTTTTGCACGCCTGCGGCCTTGATCCGGTCATCCATCAGGCGCTGGATGCGTTCCCAGATACCGTAGCCCCACGGCTTGATGACCATGCAGCCGCGCACGCCCGATTCCTCGGCCATGTCGGCCTGGGAGACGACCGCCTGGTACCACTGGGCGAAATCGTCGGCGCGTTTGATCGAAAGGGCGTGGCGAATGGCGGACACGTATATCTCGTCTGTCTGAATGGGTGGAGCCTATGCCGGCTCCATAAGGCAAAACCCGCCCATGTCGAGCGGGTCCGGATAGTGGTTGTAGCGGCCGGGCAGATTTCGCCCGGCCTGGCGGGCAAGCGGCTTACTTGCCCAGCGAGTCGAGCTTCTTCTGCATTTCGGCCATCTGCTCGCGCAGCGAAGCCAGCTCGTCCTTGTCGTCCGCCACTGCTTCCGCCGCGCCGGCTTCGCCTTTGTCCTGTCCCTTGCCTTCGCCGGCATGAAGGCCGAGGTCGCGGCTTTCAGCATCGCCATGTTGGTTTCGGCAAGACGGGTGAAGGGATTGGCCGATACGCCGTTCTTGAACGCTTCCTGCAGC